>PWII01000057.1 GCA_003561025.1 Candidatus Nealsoniibacteriota bacterium | reverse complement strand
TTCATCCTTCGACAAGCTCAGGATTCAGGATGACGGTTTGTCTGTTAGAGATCCTTCGGCTAACGCCTCAGGATGACAGGGATGGTTCAAGGATGACAGGGATGGTTCAAGGATGACAGGGGGGTTCAGGATGACAGGGACTTTTTTTAGATGTACACTATCATACCGGATTAACAATATATTTTTGAATTTGACAAAAAAGTTTAAATATGTATTATTAACCCACTAATATATGATAGGTCCACAACAAGACCCCTGTTTTTTGGTCTTGTTTATAATAATTTAAACCCTTGATTGAACTCATTTCCACATAACCCTTATACAAAGGAGTAAAACCCTAATAAAAAAAGTAGGGCATTTTTATTTTGTTTAATGCTCTCTTTAAGGAAAATTATAAATATTAATTACTAACTTTTTAAATAAGGATATGCAAAAAGTTAAAGACTTTGGCAAAAAGAAAACTTCTCTTCCTGCTCCCTATCTCTTGAGTCTCCAAAAAGATTCTTGGAAAAGATTTTGGGATGAAAAAATTAAGAATCTCTTTTCAGATATCTCTCCTATCCGTGATTATACGGGAAAAGAGTGGGAGCTATATTTTTTGGACTACAAACTAGGTAAGCCAAAGTATAAGAAAGGAAAAGATGCAAAGGATAGCAACGATTCATATGATGCTCCACTAAAGGTAGAGATAGAGCTTCGCAACCTAAAGACAAAAAAGTCAAAAAAGCAAGAGATTTTTTTGTGTGATTTTCCTCTTATGACAGAAAGAGGAACTTTTATTATTAACGGTGTAGAGAGAGTCGCTGTCTCACAACTAATTAGATCTCCCGGAGCATTTTTTACTGCACAAATGATACGAGGAGTAAAATGTTTTGGGGCAAAAATTATTCCAAACCGAGGAACTTGGCTCGAGTTTCAAACAGAACCGACAGGACTTATTGGTGTAAAGATAGATAGAAGAAGAAAGGTTCCTGTTACTACCTTGCTTAGAGCAATAGGACTTCCCAGCATGACATATCCAGATCTCAAAGGAGCAAAGGATGAAGAACTAATAGAGCTTTTTAAGGATATTGATGTTGGTGAAAAGAAGTATATAGGAAAAACGATAGAGAGAGACAACTCAAAAGACAGAGAATCGGCTCTTGTTGAAATATATAAAAGGATAAGGCCGGGAGATGTGGTTACTCCTGAAACAGCAAGAGAGCTTGTAGAAAACACATTTTTTAACTTTGAAAGATACGATCTTTCCGAGGTTGGTAGATGGAGGATGTGGCAACGTCTTTCTGAGTTAGAGGAGAAAGAAGATATAAAGATAGATGACAGACTTCTTTATCCGGAAGATATAGTTGCTGTTCTTAGAGAGATAATAAGATTAAACAATGATCCTGAAGCAAGAGAAGATGAGATTGACCATTTGGGAAATAGGCGTGTAAGACCTTTTACCGAACTTTTGGAAAACTCTCTTCGGTTAGGATTAACCAGAATAGAAAGAAATATCAAAGACAAGATGTCAATTGCTGATTCTGTAAATATCAATCCGGTAAAGCTAGTTAATTCACGTCCATTTGCTGCAACGGTTCAGAGATTTTTTTCCTCATCTCAGATATCTCAATTTATGGATTGTGATAATCCCCTGTCTGAACTGGAACACAAGAGACGCTTTACAGCGACTGGTCCTGGAGGGCTAAAGAGAGAAAGGGCGGGATTTGAAGCGAGAGATGTACAATCATCTCACTATGGGAGAATATGTCCTATTCAGACGCCGGAAGGGCAAAATGTGGGACTTGTTAGTCATCTCGCGCTTTATGCAAAAGTAAATAGATATGGCTTTTTGGAAACACCATATTTTAAGGTGGAAAAAGGAAAGGTTAAATCAGAGATGCTATACTTAAATGCACACGAAGAAGAAAAATATGTTATTGCACACGGAGGAGTAAAGACTGATGATAAGGGAAAAATTGTTTCACAAAAGGTAGAGGCTCGAAAAAACGGTAGGCCGGGAGTTTTTGAAAGGGAAGAAGTGGAGTTTATCGATGTGTCAGCAGAGCAACTTATCTCTGCAGCTGCAGCGATGATTCCTTTTTTACAAAACGATGATGCAAATAGAGCGCTTATGGGTTCTAATATGCAGAGACAATCGGTTCCTCTACTAAGTCCGGAAGCACCTCTTGTTTCTACGGGAATAGAAGAAAGAGTTGCTCGTGATTGTGGTCACGCTGTTATTGCCGATGATGCCGGAGAGATAAAAGAGGTAGATGGGAATCATATCGTATTAAAAACTAGGAGCAAAGAGATAAGGTATGAATTAGACATCTTTCAAGAAACAAATCAGTACAGCTGTTTTCATCAGAAACCGATAGTAAAAAAAGGAGAAAAAGTAAAAAAAGGACAATTTCTAAGTGATGGAGGAGCAATTGAAAACGGCAGAGTCGCATTAGGAAAGAATGTCTTGGTCGCCTTTATGTCTTGGAGAGGAAGAAACTTTGAAGATGCTGTCATTATCTCGGAAAAGTTAGTTAAGAACGATTCATATACATCTATTCATATAGAAAATTTTGCTTGTGATGTAAGAGAGACAAAGCTTGGACCAGAGGTTACTACTTCCGATATTCCAAATGTCTCTGAAAAGAAATTAAAAGATCTTGATGAAGAAGGAATTGTGCGTATCGGTGCGGAGGTAGGTCCTAACGATATCTTGGTAGGAAAGATATCGCCGAAAGGAAAGACTGATCTCACATCGGAAGAGAGACTATTAAAAGCAATTTTTGGTGAAAAAGCTAAAGATGTGAAAGATGCTTCTCTTGTAATGGAGCATGGAAAAAGAGGGAGAGTTATCGACGTTAAGGTCTTTACTCGTGACGAAGGGCACAAGCTAGATACGGGTGTTGTTAAAAGAGTAGAGGTAAAAGTTGCTCAGATGAGAAAAATCAGAGCGGGATATAAGTTGGCAGGAAGACATGGAAATAAAGGAATTATTTCTCAGGTTTTACCCGAGGAAGAGATGCCTTTCCTAGAAGATGGAACTCCTGTTGATATAATACTAAATCCATTATCGGTTGTTTCAAGAATGAACTTGGGGCAGATATTGGAAACACATCTTGGTCTTGCAGCAAAAAAAGGAGGATACATTGCAGTAACCCCTTCTTTTTCCGGAGCCAATGTTGAAGATATAAGAAATGAACTTAAAAATGAAAACTTGTCAGAAGATGGAAAGATGAGGGTGTTTGATGGACAGACAGGAAAAGAATTGCCCGAAAAAATTACGGTCGGATATATCTATATGATGAAGCTAGAACATATGGTTGAAGATAAAATCCATATGCGTTCAATTGGTCCATACTCTCTTATCACACAACAACCACTTGGAGGAAGAGCTCAATTTGGAGGGCAGAGATTTGGAGAAATGGAGGTGTGGGCACTTGAAGGATATGGAACTGCTCATATATTGCAAGAGATGCTTACTATAAAGTCGGATGATGTTGCAGGGAGAGCAGCTACTTATGAAGCAATTCTAAAAGATGAACCGATACAGACACCTAATGTTCCCGCTTCTTTTGAGTTATTGGTTGCAGAGATGAAAGCGATGGGAATAAATGTAGAAGTGAAGAAAAAAGCAAGAGAAATAAATTAAAATAAAAATATTAATAATTAAAACTCTTTAATATATGCGTGTAGAAGACCTTATTGCCATTAGAATCAAACTTGCTTCTCCAGATGATGTATTGGGGTGGTCTTACGGAGAAGTTCTAGAGGCAGAAACTATAAATTATCGCAATCAAAAACCAGAAAAGGATGGTCTCTTTTGTGAAAAGATATTTGGGCCGGAAAAAGACTATAAGTGTTATTGTGGCAAGTATCGAAAAGTTAGATTTAAAGGAATTGTCTGTGACCGTTGTGGAGTAGAGGTTACCAAGGCCTCTGTAAGAAGAGAAAGAATGGGGCATATAAAGCTTGCTTGTCCCGTTTCACATATCTGGTTTCTAAGAGGAATCCCTTCACGCATGGGACTTATCTTGGATATACCGATGAAGAAGATAGAGAGAGTTGTCTATTTTACCGCATATATAATTACTGAAGTTGATGAAGAGAGAAAAAAAGAATTATTAAAAGAGATAGATAAAGAGTATAAAAAGACGATAAAGACAAAGAAAGAAGAGCTAAAAGGAGAGATACTGGAAGAAGAGCTTCAAAAACTAAGCAAGAAGAGAGAAGATGTTCGCGAGGAATTAAAGCAGATAAAAGAGCTAGCTATCTTTTCGGAAGTTGAGTATCATCGCCTTTCTATAAAGTATGGTGAGATATTTGAAGCCGAAACAGGTGCCGAGTCTTTAAGGAAGATATTTGAAAAAATTGACCTATCAAAGGAGATAGAAGAGTTAAATAAAGAAAAAGAAAAGACAACATCATCCGCAAAAAAGAAAAAAGTATTACAGCGCTTGCGCCTTCTGCAAGGAATGAAAAATGTAGGAATTAAGCCTGAGTGGATGTTTGTCACCGTTCTCCCCGTTCTTCCTCCCGAATTAAGACCGATCATTCAGCTTGACGGAGGAAGATATGCTTCTTCTGACTTAAATGACCTCTATAGAAGAGTCATAAATCGTAATAGCCGTCTTAAATATCTGCTAGAAATAAGTGCGCCTGAGGTTATCGTAAGGAATGAAAAAAGAATGCTTCAAGAAGCGGTTGATGCTCTTTTGGACAATCAGATGAGAAAGGGTGTTGTCACGCAAGCATCAACGGGAGGAAAGAGATTATTAAAGTCTCTTGCTGACATGTTAAAGGGAAAACAAGGACGATTTAGACAAAATTTGTTAGGAAAGAGAGTAGATTATTCGGGCCGTTCTGTGATTGTTATTGGACCGGGATTAAGGCTGGATCAGTGTGGAATACCAAAGCAGATGGCCTTAGAGATATTTAAGCCGTTTGTTATTGCCCGAATTTTGGATCAAAAATTGGCATACAATATAAAAGGAGCGTCAAGAGTAATTGAAGATGGAGGAGATGATGTTTGGGCTATATTAGAGGATGTTGTAAAAGATAAGACAGTTCTTCTAAACCGTGCACCGACACTACATCGTTTAGGAATTCAGGCATTCAGGCCGGTATTAATAGAAGGAATGGCGATTAGAATTCACCCCTTTGTTTGTGAGGCATTTAATGCTGATTTTGATGGAGATCAGATGGCAGTTCATTTACCACTATCTGAGAAAGCACAGGAAGAGGCAAGAACAAAGATGCTATCTTCTCTCAACCTCCTAAAGCCTGCTACAGGGCTCCCAATAGTATCCCCTTCTCAAGATATTATTCTGGGATGTTATTATCTTACAATGATTAGGGAGGGAGTAAAGGGAGAGGGCAAAGTCTTTTCATCAAGATCGGAAGCGATGCTTGCCTTAGAAAAAGGAGATATAGATATTAATGCAAAAGTAAAGGTGCGTATAAAAGATGAAATTTTGGAAACTACAGTCGGAAGAGTGATTTTTAACAGAGCTTTGCCAGAAAATACCTCTTTTTGTAATATGACAATGAAGTCGCGAGACTTAAAAAAGATGGTAGCGGATATCATTCAAGAATATAAGGATGGAGAGGCTCATCTATTGCTTGATAAGATAAAGGACCTTGGCTTTGAATATGCAACAGTATCGGGAGTCTCTTGGGGAATGGATGACCTTATAACGCCCGAAGAAAAGGGTGATATAGTAAAGGAGGCGGAAAAAGAACGAGAGAAGGTAGAGAGTTATTTTGAACAAGGATTCTTTTCTGCTGAAGAAAAGAAAGAAAAGATAGTAGAGATATGGACAAAAGCAAAAGGAGATATAGAAAAGAGAGTTCCTGAAGCATTACCACAGAACGGGTCAGCTTTTATTATAACGGATTCCGGATCCAGGGGGTCGTGGTCTCAGCCGATACAGATGGCAGGAATGAAGGGATTGGTGGTAAATCCTTCGGGAGAAATTATAGAATTACCGATTAAGAGTTCTTACAAAGAAGGATTTGATGCTCTTGAATACTTTCTTTCAACACACGGGGCCAGAAAAGGAACAGTAGATACTGCTCTTCGTACGGCTCAGGCAGGATATCTCACAAGAAGACTTATTGATGTTAGTCATGAGGTTTTAATTACTGAAGATGACTGCAAAGACAAGGAAGGACTTGCTGTTCTTCGTTCTGAAGCAGAAGAGATAGACCAAGATATGTTTTTTAAGATTATTGGAAGAACTGTTCTTGAAGATATAAAGATTGGTGGAGATATTGTGGTAAAAAAGGGAGAGGTTATTAGTACAAAAAAGGCAAAAGAGATAGAAAAATCGGAGATAGCATCTGTAAAGATAAGGTCAGCTCTATCTTGCAAGACAATTAACGGGATATGTACTGCCTGCTATGGCTGGGATTTGGGACTAAACGAAATGGTAAAAAAAGGAGATGCGGTTGGAATTATTGCAGCTCAAGCAATTGGAGAGCCGGGAACACAGCTCACAATGAGAACTTTTCATACGGGAGGAGTTGCCGGTGGAGCAGACATTACTCTTGGGCTTCCGAGAATACAAGAGATTTTTGAAAGAAGAGTTCCCAAAGGAAGGGCGGATATCTCTGATGTAGATGGAAAAGTTATAGAAATAACAGATGATAGGGTTATAAAGATAAAGCCAAAAGAAGGAAAGAAAAAGACGATAAAGTATCAGATAGAGCCAAAAAAGGCGATGTATGTGAATGTCGGTGACGAGGTCAAAAAAGGAGACCCTCTTTGCGAAGGAAATCTTGATATTAATCGATTATTTAAGCTAAGAGGAAGATTGGAAACACAGCGATATATATTAAAAGAAGCACAAAGAGTCTATGTGTCTCAGGGAGTTGATATTCATGATAAACATATAGAGGTTATAACAAGACAGATGTTTTCCAGAGTCAGTATAGTTGAGCCGGGAGATAGCACATTTACCTTAAAAGAGATGGTGGAAAGAGAACAATATCTAGCAGCCGTAGAAGATATAAAGAAGAAGGGAGGAAGAATCCCGAGGGCGGAAGATATTCTTCTTGGAATATCTAAGGTTGCTCTCACAACAGATTCTTTCCTTTCTGCAGCATCATTTCAACAGACATCAAAAGTGCTTATAGATGCTTGTTTAGAAGGAAAATCAGACAAGCTAAGAGGGCTAAAAGAAAATGTAATTATTGGAAAACTTATTCCTTCAGGAACCGGATTTAAAGAGAAATAAAGCTATTATTTTGATGGAATAGTCATTTTTAAGCTGTAGCGATTATGAACGCTACAGCTTTTATATAACTCCTATTTTTTTTTAAAAATAATATGCTAAAATGGAAGAGCTATGTTTAGAAAAAAGAAAAAAAGGAATGATAAAAAAGAAAAGAAAGAAGTAAAAGAAAGGAAAGAGATAATCCCTGAAAACATTAAAAAGATTATTATAGGATCACTACTTCTTTTGCTCTCTCTGATTGTTCTTTTTGGCTTTTTTGATATTGCTGGAAAGGGCGGAGAGATTTCAAAGTATCTGTTTGAATTTTTATTAGGTGAAAATATCGCCATAATTGTACCGTTTTTAATCTTCCTCTCCGGGATGGTATATATCAGAACAGAGTATGAAAACTTTCTTTTTCCACTTTGTGTATCTATACTTATGATTATCTCCGGAATTTCAGGAGTTGTGAGCTCTGTTGCAGAGCATACGGATATATTGGGAGAAGAATTAAAAAATGGAAATCTTGGTGGATGGTGGGGAAGTATAACAAGTAGCCCTCTTATAAATATCATAGGCTTTCCCGCGACAGTTATAATATTTTTAGCACTTATCTTTATAGGCTCTCTTATCATAACAACTCTGCTAAATAGAGATTTTTCTATTTTAGCTTTTTTAAAAGAGCTTTTTACTAGAGGAGAAGATGTAGAAATTTCTACGGTAAAGAAGATATTCTCTTCTCCGGAAAGAGAAGAAAAGAGAGAGGCAAAAAGAGAAGAAAAAAGAGAAGAAGAAGAGAAAAAGAAAGAAAAAGAAGAGAAAAAAGAAGGAGCAGGCATTAAGAGCAAAGGAGACGTGAAGCGCTTAATTCCCCCGCTTGATCTCTTATATAACGGAGACGAAAATCCTGACCCGGGAGATGTCAAAAGAAATGCAAATGTTATAAAAAAGACGTTTGGTGATTTTGATATATCTGTTAGCATGGGAGAGGTTAATGTTGGCCCTGCGGTAACTCAATATACATTAAAGCCCGCAGAAGGAGTAAAGCTTTCACGTATTACATCACTGTCTGATGACTTAGCTCTCTCCTTGGCGATGCACCCGGTAAGAACAGAAGCCCCTATTCCCGGTAAATCGCTTGTAGGAATAGAGGTTCCGAACAGAAAAAGAGCAAAAATTACATTGGGCTCTCTTGTTAAAAGAAAAGAACATCTCTCAGGTCTTCCCCTCTCTTTTGCTGTTGGGAAAGATGTTTCGGGAAGTTGTGTCTATTCTGACCTTGCAAAGATGCCTCATATGCTTGTAGCCGGATCTACGGGAAGCGGTAAGACAATATTTTTAAACACCTTTCTCCTTAGCCTGATATATAAAAATTCTCCAAACGAGCTAAGATTAATACTTGTAGACCCAAAGAGAGTGGAGTTTTCATTTTATGCTAATATCCCGCACCTACTTACACCTGTAATATTTGATGCTGAAAAAACATCAAATGCACTATCGTGGCTCATTGGTGAGATGGAGAGAAGATTTAAGGTTTTGTCAGAAATAGGTTCAAGAAATATATTAAGCTACCAAGAGACATGCAAAACAAACAAAGAGTTGGAGCCAATGCCGTATATTATTCTTATTGTTGATGAGCTTGCAGACTTGATGGCGACCAAAGGAAATGAAATAGAAGGAGGAATTGTTAGGGTCGCGCAGATGGCAAGAGCGGTAGGAATTCATCTTGTCCTTGCGACACAAAGACCATCTGTGGAAGTGATTACAGGACTAATTAAGGCAAATATTACCGCTAGAGCAAGTTTTAGAGTCGCTTCACAAGTCGATTCTCGGACAATTCTCGATATGGCGGGAGCAGAGAAATTATTGGGCTCAGGAGATATGTTGTTTTTATCCACGGAAAATGCAAAGCCGAGACGTATTCAGGCGCCATATATATCAGAAAAAGAAGCAAAAAGCATTATCTCTTGGCTAGTTGAAAATAAATCAATTGCAGATGAAGATCCTTTAGCGGAAAATTTAGAAGAGGTTTTAGAAAAGAGTAGCCAAAAGGACGATAACTTTGACACAAACGAAGATGAAGATGTATTATATGAAGATGCTAAAGAGGTTGTTATCTCTGCAAAGAAGGCTTCGGCGTCTTTACTTCAGAGAAGACTAAGAGTCGGTTATGCTAGGGCAGCACGACTACTTGATATTTTAGAAAATAGAGGAGTTATTGGACCTGCAGAAGGAGCAAAGCCAAGAGATGTTTATGGTGAAAGAG
>PWII01000014.1 GCA_003561025.1 Candidatus Nealsoniibacteriota bacterium | reverse complement strand
TCATCACCCCAATAGGGTATGGTTGTAAAGTCAAGGTTTGATGTATCCTGAAGCAATCCTGCCTTCATCCAGATACGATGTAGTTGTTTTAAAAACTGCAGATTCATTTCACTTGTTACGCGATCCGAGTAAGAGGTATACCACGCTGTTTTTGGCAGTACATTCAGTCCGGCAAACAAACCCATGCCACGATCCATACACCATGTATCATCCGAAGAGTACCTGCGGCGGTTTGCCAGCTTCAAGGCAAGGAAACACAAGATAGATTCCAGTTTGCCAATGACAGATGTTTGGGGATAATTTGATTTTTCAATGGCTGCATCAATTTTGTATCGCTTGATTATGGGTGCAAACATCAGAATGCCACCGCTTAAGCTTTTGAATTCCTCCGGTGAAAAGTCCAAAGGAGTTGATTTTTCGGCTCTTTCCTGCAGGCCTTCGAGTTGGTATTTGACAAGTTTGGAGCGCCTGGGTAAGCGCGAGAAGCCCTCTTTAGAGACTACATTATAAATGTTTTTCTCAGAGAGCGTATGTCCAAGTCCGTCGAGAATTGCTTTAATCTCTGGTACCGAATAATACTTCTTCCGTAAACTGATGATGATGTCTGTTGCCTTGTTTGTTGCGGCAGAGACTTTTCTTCCAGGGTGGTTTTCAACAAACAAGAAGGAGCCGGATGGGTCATGTTTTAACTTTGCTTTGAATGTGGCAATTAGCGAGGTAAATGCACGATAAGTATATCCAAAATGCTCGGCTACATCAGCGGCTGCCTGTTCCTCAAGAAAGTACATTCGCAATGCTTCATACTGTTTATGACTCACCAGTTTTGGTGATAAAAAGAAAAAATCAGGTTTCATAATACTGTATATTAATACCGTGATAAAAGTAATATTAATTATTAAAATATCAAAGAAAAAACATACAATATTTATCAACATGTTGTTAATAAGTTGCTTAAGAAATTACACAGAAGAAGAACAGATTCAATATATAGAAAATAAATTACCGCAAGATGATTAATATACAGTATAGTAAAAATGGAAAGCAGCAGCTTGCTCGACGTACATCCCTGTTTATGTGACTTTTATGCGCTTAGTATTGTTGGCAGGATTGCGGGCAGTACTGTCAAATAGTATCGTGAAAATCTGTGTTGTTGCTACAAGTGTCGAAGAAGCTAAAAAACAAGTCTTCTGCTTTTTTTCTGTTACCTGCTGCTTTTTCCAATGCAATGGTCTGGTAACGAATACCTGCATAAATCGCATGTTTTGACAATGATTTCTGTACGCTCCTGTATAGGTCCTTTAACAGATCATTCCCTATATCACGCAAAAGATGAAAATGGCATATTACACGCATTACCCCTTGAAATACTATATCCAAAGCTTTATTGATACCATTGCCCATATCATGAACGCAGCACAGTGGCGTTCCAAACATGTTTTTTACCTTAGTAAAAGCTGTTTGCAGGTCTTCATTATTCTCGCTTTTTATCTTTTTGCTGTAAAGGACATAGCCACTTAGCCCGTCAATGCAGGTTAAAAGATGAACGCCCCTGCCTTCACATGTTGAATCAACATATAAGATATGGCCGCCTTGGTTTTTAAATGTATGGTTGATCTGCTCTGATGAATGGTAATGAAACCGGCCAAGGTAGCGAAGGAAGCTGTAACACATCCTTCTGATTTGCGTTTGGGAGATGTTTAAGCCATACCCGGCGTTAAAGATATGTTGTATTTCAGAAATTTGTCGTTTGTCAATAAAACGTAAACGTCCGGCTTCTACAATGCAGTCATAGGCATAATTGCAACCGGCTTGCACAATCTCCGGCAAATGTTCGGAACGATATACCTGTTTGCACACCGGACACTTTTTTACTGTCTCGCGCACTTTTAATGCTCCATATACAACAGAAAATATTTTGCGCGTTTTCGCTTTCTCAATGATCAATTCAGCAAAACAAACAGTGCATATACAATGCGTTGTATCTGAATGAATAACAGGAATATTACCCATTACCTTTGTCAAACTCAATGATTCTTTTAACAAAGACAGCTCCGTGTTTAATGCTTCCAAAGCTGCTATTTGTCTTTCTTTTTTTTTAAGTCATAATGCGAAATAATGCCATGTATTTGCTGCCCTGTTGCTTCAATATGCCTTTGATTTAAGCCGGAAAGCAGGTTTTCAACCGATAATGTATCCTTATGAATGATCTCCACCAACACAGCTATAATTATGTTTTTATCTTTGGGCAAATACTGCCGTGCTGCCACCTGTGAAAAATCAAACAGGCGGTTGGCTCTTTGCGTCTCATACCTTTGTTGATCTATTGAATAATATACATAACAAATGCTGTCTTTTTGTCGCTGCAAGCGTTTTTGATTTACCAGTACCCTGAGCGCATCATCTGTTTTTACGTGAACTAACGGCATAAGCTCACCACTTGTATAGCCACTTTTACTCTGATCTACAAGACAAACAAGGGTTTGAAACATGTCTCCATGTTGCGAAAACAGCACCCCTTGATACTGCCATATTCCATATTCGTTAAACAG
>PWII01000030.1 GCA_003561025.1 Candidatus Nealsoniibacteriota bacterium | reverse complement strand
TTTGTATCATATGAGTTAGGAAAAGAGGCAATTTTTCACTCACATTCAATTGAAGAAGGATTATTTTGGATAATTACTGGCGCTATCGGCATATGGCTTCTTTTTGAAATACTACCCCACTCTCATAAACACGAAAATAAGAAGAAAGAAAATCATATAGATATACGAAAAATACTTACAGGGAACGGAGTCCACAATATAGGTGACGGTATTCTCTTAGCGACTGCATTTTCTGTTGATTTTTACCTAGGAGTAGTAACTACCATAAGCGTCTTTATTCACGAACTAGTTCAAGAGACATCTATCTTCTTTATCCTGAGAAACGCAGGATACACCATAAAGAGAGCTATCTTTATAAACTTCGCTGTTTCTGGAACAATTCTTATCGGTTCTCTTGGAGGAGCTCTTCTTCTCTCTTTTTTTACAAAGCTAGAAGCGCCGCTCCTTGGAATCTCTGCCGGAGCATTTTTAGTCGTTGTCCTGCAAGACCTTATCCCCCACTCCTTTCATAACCTAAATTGCAAAAAGTGCCTTCTCTCTCATCTTACTGCTTTTTTCTTTGGGATAGTTTTGATGCTTTTCATATCTCTCCTCCTTCCTCATACACACGACCACGCACACGACAAAGATCACCACGACAGCCACCACCATAATGACCATCATCATCACTAGTTTCCTAAAAAGAATAAAGAGATATTTTATAAAAATATCTCTTTTTTACCATACCCTCTCAGGAAAAAGAACGTATTCTGCAGGAGAAATCTTTTGAAGTTCCCTGCTCCTTATAATAGATTCATTAAAAATCTCTCCATTCTCTTTTCTATAATTCTCTTCAATCTTCATACGTTCTTGATCCATCTCTTCTTCAGAATAGGTAAAGGAGCTAAAATTAATAGCTATCAAAAAGATAAAGCTTACAAAAAGCACAATCCTTTTCATTTTAACACCCTCCTCTCAAGAAAGATATAAAAGAGCTTTCCCCCTCCCTTCCTCTCTTCTGATGCGAAGCTATAAAACTTTATTTTGGACAAACAAAAGTTTCCCCATCACACAAATCGGTTCCACCGGGATATTCAGAAGTAATATAGGCAGCATCTCTATCTATGCAATAATATTCATTTTCATAAAACTTACCGTAAAGGCAAAATTCTACATCCGAGGAGTATGTAATAGGCTTTGCTCCGGTTATATCTTCTACCTCTTCACAAAAAGCAACTGCTTCTTCATGACTACAATCAAATCCCGCATAGCCCCCCTCTCTGTGATATGCTAGCTCTGGCGCAGCCCTCACGCTATTTAAAATTTCTTTAAAACTTTCAGTCGTAATTCTCTCTTCTTCAACAACCTCAACTGGAATCTCTCCTTCACTTTGAAAGAGAAAATAGGCTATCGCAATAACAACGATTATAGCAACAATTAAAATAAATATCTTTTTCATAGCTTTATAAAAGTTATTTAATAATAAATACTTCTAATTTTTATCATATTTACTTTAAAATACCATTATTTTGAGAAAAAAGCTATTTATTGCTAAAAAAATAAAAACAAGCTAAGACGATCAAAAATTATAACAAGTCTCCGGATTGACGATTCCATAGCTTTGCATAAAGGCCTCCACTTGCAATAAGCTCTTCATGAGTACCATCTTCCATTATCTGTCCTTGGTCAAGAACAAGTATCCTATCAAGATGCCTGATTGTAGAAAGCCGATGTGCAATAATTAAAGCAGTTCTCTTTTTCATTAATTCTAAAAGCCCTTTTTGAACATATTTTTCCGATTCGGAATCAAGAGAGCTAGTGGCCTCATCAAGAACCAAAATAGGAGCGCCTTTGAGTAGTGCTCTAGCAATAGCAATTCGCTGACGCTGTCCCCCGGATAGCTTTACTCCACGCTCTCCTACTATTGTCTGGTAACCGTGAGGAAGTGAAGAGATAAATTCATGAATATAGGCAAGCTTTGCCGCCTTTATAACATCCTCTTCCTTAACATCATCTTTCCCATAAGCGATATTTTCTAGAAGTGTACGATGAAAAAGTAACGGTTCTTGAGGAACATAAGCAATATTTTCACGCAAAGACTTTTGTGTTACGCTGCGAATATCTTGCCCGTCAATACTAATACTTCCAGAATCTACATCAAAAAAACGAAGAACTAGGTTGGTTACAGTCGTCTTTCCCCCTCCACTTGGACCAACTAGACCAACTCTTTGCCCACCATCAACGCTAAGCGAGAAATCACGCAAAAATACCCCTTTTGTCTCTTTTTGCTCCGGATAGCGAAAAGTTACATTTTCAAATCTTATACGGCCTTCCTTTACAACCATCTCCTTTGCATCAATAGCATCAGATACTGCCGGCTTTTCAAGAAACATCTGCATAAATTCTCCCGCTTCGCTCATTGAAGACTCAATCTCTCTATACACCCTATTAATATCCCAAAATATCTTTGTAATCTGACTATAATAAGAAAATACTACAACAATAACTCCCGGTTTAAGAGCAAGTTCTTGCACAAAGTAGATAGCAAGAATTAATCCAACAACATTTGCCATTACATAGAGAGGAGCAAGCGCTGTATCAAGTCTCAAATTATGATAATCTGCCGCTCTCTTAAATTTTGAAGTATAGTCACGAACATAATCCCCATACCACTCTTTCTCTCTACCCTCTTTTGCAAATGATTTTACAGTTGAAATATTGGCCAAAGAATCAGAAAAGCGACCCACCATCCTAGTTCCTGCTTCGTGACGAAGAGCCACAAGACGAGACCTATACCGAACAATCGGGAGTGCAATCACAATAGCAATTAAGATTAATAAGATAAGAGCGATAGGAATCCATGGAGAATAAGACCACAATATTATTACTGCAAAAATAATTGGAAATATTCTTGTTATTACGTTAAAAACCAGAGTGTCTGTAAAACGTTCAAAGTTTCGTATAAAAGACGTTGCTCTTTTAACCAGTGACCCGGTAAAATTATCTACAAAAAATCGATGGTCACGATAGGAAAGCTTTTTAAAAGCCTGAATGCTAAGATTATGCGTTCCATTTGTTTCAAGACGAATAATATAATGAAAGCCTATACGCCAAAATATCTCTCCCAGTATCCATAAGGCTCCAAAAAGAACTATATATCTCATTACCATATCAAGCGAAACAACCTCATGTAGGACAAACATATTAACTATCTCCGCAACAACAAGAGGAGGAACAAAAAATACCAAAATCGTACCCACCACAGGCATAATAAATCCAATAGCCGTATCTAAAGGATATCTCTTATATTGCTGCCAATAGTCACGAAGCGCCAATCGCACCGCTTCTCGGCTGATGTTTTCTTTTTCCATACAATAATTCTTAAAAACTACAATGAGAGGATTTTATCACAAAAATAAATAAAATAAATTGATTAAAAACCTACCCCTAAAAAATATTATTTTTTCTTTATCTTCCAAGCGCTAAAGAGCGGTTCTTTGGAATATCTTTCGTATTCTTTTGGAAAGTTTTTCTTTGCTCTTCTAATCGGAAAACAGTCTCTATAATCAACTATCTCAAAGCCATTTTTTATTATAGTTCTAATAATCTCTTCATATGTCTTATGATAATAATACATTCTCATCTCTCCCCCATCATTATCCTTCCAGCCAACACTGACCTTTTTGTCATGAAAATAATTTGCCCCCTGATCTCTCTTCTTTACTGTTCCCACAACCGGATTTCCCGTAGAAAAAACAAAATAGCCTCCTTTTCTTAATACTCTTGCTATCTCTTGAAACATCTTATTCCAGTCACTCAAATAATGGACAACCAAAGATGCTAAAACAATGTCAAATTTCTCTCTAAAAGGAATATCATATCCTGACCCTTGTCTTAAATCCAGTTGAGGATTCTCTTTTCTCGCAATACTAAGCATATCATTTGAAATATCAAAACCCTTAACTATTGCTCCTTTCTTTATCAAAATCTTTATATAAATTCCTGTTCCACAACCAAAATCAAGAACCTTTTTACCTCTAATATCTCCCAACAACTCATTTACAGCAGGAACCTCCAAATAATCATTATAAAACCAGCCCTTAGGATTTTCTTTAGTTCTCCAATGATGATAAGCCTCAAAAGATTTGGCGTATTGCCTTATCGCCTCACCTTCATCCTTTTTCATAAAATTAACTATTATTTAATGTTTTATATCTTATCAAAAAAGAGAGCAAAAAAGAACCCTTCTCTCTATGAAATAAAAAAGGAAGAGATGGGAACCTCTTCCTTAAGGCGACTCTTTTTATAACAACGAGAGCACTTTGACACAGCCAAGTGCTGTTATAGTAATCCAAGCAATTGCAATAACAATGGTTGCAACAGTGTCTTCTAGCTCATTCATAAAAAGACCTCCTTTAGTATTCGTCCAATTTTTCTTGGAGCCAAGAAATAAGTTCTTGTATGAACTTTACTATCTCCTTATTTTCAGGTTCCGGTTCCGGTTCCGGCTCCGGTTCAACTATTGGAATGGGCTCTGGATCTTTTACCGGTCTTTCCTCGCCGGGAGAGTCAAGGGCTATAAAAGAGCTAAATCCGTCTTCTGCTAATAGCTCTTTCATTTCTAGAAGTCTCTCCTTTTCCTCATCTTGATCCACAACGACTCGCCAATAGAGCACCCCGTCTATGGGATACCCCATTAGTCTTGAATAATACCTGTGCTCATAAAGCCTTTTTTGGTGCTCAAGGGCGTTTTCTTTCTCTATATAACTCCCTGCCACCAGATAAAAAATTGAAGAAAATTCTCCTTCTTCTTGCGCCCTAGTTTCATTAATTCCAATAAAAAAAGTAATGAAACAGACCACTAAAAAAAATACAAAAAACTTTTTCATCTTTTTTCCCTCCCTGAAAATTAAAAATGTGCTATATAATACATATTATACAACAAAAATTAAAAAAATAAAAGAGCACTACTAGCAAGTTTTCAATCTTTGATTAACTAACCAAAATATGAGAGTAGCTAAACAGACAAAAAGCCCTATTAATATAAATACGTTAGAAAAACCAACAATCTCAATAAGAATCCCCCCGGAAAAGGACCCTATAGCTACTCCAAGTGGTTGAAATATAGTATCTATAAATCCCCCTTCTTCGGGATATTTACGTAACTTTTTGCAAATTACTCCACTTCGTACTGAATTTACTGAGAGCCATCCAACAGTTCTTCCCAAATCCAAGAAAATTAAATTAAGAAAATTCAAAAATGGTGTCAGTGCTCCAATAAGAGCTGTAAAGAGCCCTGCCATAATGCTTCCTTCCAGTAAAATCTTTTGGGGCTTCTTTCGTGAAAGTCTCTTGATAATAAAAAGTGATAAAGGTGTAAATACAAGAGAAAAGAAGCTGACAAAAATTAAAACAATATTATCTTCCCAAAAAAGGACTTCCTTTAGAAAAATTACAAAAAAGGAGCCATGAAAACCTGTTAAAATAATTATTATTACTGAAAGAGAAATAATAGGAAAAACATCTTTTTTAAAAATTATTTTTAAAGAGCTCTTTATACTTTGAAAAAAATCGCCAATGGTAAACCCTATATCAACAAGCTTTTCTGCTGGCCTATAAAGCCATATCAAGCAAAGTACAGAGTTAATTGCATGAATAATAGTGCTCGCTATAAAAACTGCCGAAAAGCCAAACTGCCATATTAAGAAAGCACCCACTACAGGTGCGGTAGCAGACGCATAAAAAGGTGCTGAATAAAACCACCCAAAAGACCCTGTCGGTTTTTTTAAGTAAGAACCCATTAAGATGCCCTTAAAAGAAGCAAAAAACAAGGATGCAGAAATGCCAAGTAAAACTTGTAAAAAGTAAAAAATGTAGAGCATCTGCCCTCCCTGTTCCGGAGCAACAAAGAGCATCCCCAATCCATATGTCGCATAACCCAATATTCCTACAAAAGCAAGTAGTGCAGGATTTATTTTGTGATTTAAAAATCCCACTATGGGAGAAAAAAGAGCAATGGGTAGATAGATAAGTAGATATGTCCACCCTACCTGCGAAAAAGTCATCTCTCTTGTGATTAAAAAAAGAGGGAAAAATAAAGAAAAGAGCTTGTACCCAAACATCAGAAAAAAATGCACCACCGTTACATCCCTCGTTATTTTTCCAATTTTTGGAAAAAATAATACATTAACATTGGCCATTTTCTAGATATAAAAATTTTATTATGTTGTGGCAATAATTAGTAAAATGATTTTTTTCATAATTAAAATATTATTAATTTACCATCTAATCCAAATTTTTAATTCGATAATGACCTGTAATCTGGAATTCAAAAAGACGATCTTCTTCTCTTGTTCCAGCGCCTATATTATGAATAATATATGGCACTCCTGCCTCTGTCTTTCTATCACTTACAATCATAAGGTGTGGTAGATTCCCCGGTATTATGCAGGTAACAATATCACCCGGTAGATAATTGTCTGGATTATTGCTTATATCTATCGAATATCCTTTTCGATTAAAGTATGTCATTAAATTTAAAACTCTACGGTGATCTATGTTCCTATCGGGGCTCTGCAATCCCCACTGATTAGGATATTCATTAAAAGCAACCTTCATATCTTCATGTACAAGTGCTTGTAAGTCTATTCCATAAGCGCTCCGAAGAGCACGAATAAGCACATCCGTACAAACTCCTCCCTTAATAGGAACATCGCCAAGAGGATAATCTAATACTACATAAGAAGAATCATACCTCACAGTTACTCCTATTTGCTTTCGTACAGCCTCAACAATTGGATGAGAGTCACTAGGGACATCTTCAAGCTCAGTATTGCTTATTCCTTCTTCCAAGTAACTTTCTTCTTCTACCTTTTCATAGAAAGTATCTTCTAACTCTTCCTTGCTTTCCTGAGTAAAAAATAAGAAAAATAATCCAACAATCCCAATAACAGATATAATTATTAGATTTCTTTTGATTAATAAAGCTTTTCCTTTCATAAAACTATCTCTTTTTTAACTTATCTTTTTTTATATAAAATTTCTTTGGAGTAATCCACCTTCTTCTTTTGTAAAGCTCTTTATATCGCCTTCTAGATTAGTTCTCAACTATCCTAGGAAATATACGTACTAATGAAGTCTCTTGGCCTTCAACAGCGGCATAAATAGCTCCATCATGCTTACCAACCGTTACATCACGTATTCGCCAACCTTCTTCCTCTAGTAACGGTTTTTGTTCTACAAGCTCTTCATCAGCTACTTTAAAATGAGCTAAATACTGACTGGCTAAACCACCTACAAAAAGATCTCCCTCCCAATCATAAAAAATTTCTCCATCATAAAAAACCATTCCTGCGGGTGGAAAACCTCCGGTATTACACTCCCAATAATGAATCGGTTCTACAATGTCATCTCTTTCCCAAGGCAAATCACCGATTGGTCTGCCGGTTATATAACCACAACCAGTGTGAGTCTCTGGCCAACCGTAATTACCTCCAGCCCTTATAATATTAATCTCATCACCATCTTGCTCTCCGTGTTCACTTTGCCATAAATCCCCTGTTTCAGGGTGAATTGCCATCCCTTGAGAATTTCTATGTCCATACGAATATATCTCATTAAGTATATTTTCATCATTTACAAAAGGATTATCATCGGGAATATTTCCATCACGTAGTAGTCGCAGAGTAGCTCCTAAAGCATTGCTGGTATCTTGTGATACGTGATTATCAAAATCTTTATCACCCCTATCACCAATTGTTACAAATAAATAGTCGCCGTCTATAACCACTCTTGAACCGTAATGACTTGTTCCACGCTTAAAAGGAGTAGCAACATATAAAACCTCTACATCATTCAATATTAAAAGCTCAATATCGAGAATTCCTCGCGCCAAATGCGTAGCCGTACCCTCATTGCCACCCGCCGAATAAGTAAAGTATATTTTTCCATCCTCATCAAATTCAGGCGATACGGCAACATCAAGCAGGCCGCCTTGTCCTCTGCTTTCTACTTCCGGAACTCCATTTATCTCCTTAACATCCAAAGATTCTGTATCAATAATAAAAATTTGTCCTGAATTTCCTGTAGCTACAAGCTGCGATGTTCCAGGTATAAAATCTATTCCCCAAATTTGACCCAATCCACTTGCAACGACCTGAAGCACGGGCTCGACCTCTCCACTCTGCTCTTTACTAATAGGAGTGCCCACTCTATCAAGATAATCCTTCTGCACTACATTACTCCAATACGTTGACCCAACAACTACAATCAAAAACACAATCACAATAAGAGTTAAATATTTTTTTGTTTTCATAATTTTTATAATATTAATAATTTAGAAAGTATCTGCCCCCTACCTTTTCATTTTTATTAAAAAAGAAACGTTTTCTTGATTATTAATCATTTCCAATAATTTTTATCTCTATCTTCGTCAGCAAATGGAATAAGCTTTTTTGGAAATTTAGAAAAAAAACTTTGCTTTAAAAGATTCTTATCCTTAATTAATAACCTAGATAATTCTGTTAGTGTTTCAATGGTTATCTTATTTTTTTTATACTTCTCAATAACACCACTTTCATCAACAATAATATCAGAGAAAAAATCAGCAATCTCTTCGCTTTGAGGAGGCCTCTTAAAAATATCTTTTAAGTAGGTAAAATAATCGCTCCTTTCCGGATCTAATTTTAATGCCAACTCTTTATTGTAATACTTGAAGAGAAGATAATTGCTTTCATGAAACTCTAACAAAGTGTTTTCTTTAATAGATTCTCTATAGCGAGAAAATAAAAACACTTGCGTTAAAAAATGTTCCCTTATTTTTTTGTTGCGTAATCTATCGTCTTCTTCTATAGGATGTCCTTTAAATTTTTCTGCAACACGCGAAGCAAAAAAACCACCACACCTCTCAACAACCGAACCTTTCCCCATCCCAGAATAAACTTTTACATTCTGTAGTCCCATTGTTGGTGATTTTGATTTAAATATCGCTCCATCTATATTTTCTAAATCATTAACAAAATTCTTTGAAAAATTGTTCATTATCTCGGTAACATCTCTTTCTGTTTTGTGCTGTATTAATCTATATCCTTCTTTTGTTTTAACAATTCTAATTGGCTCTCTTGGAACACCAAGACCTATTTCATGTTCAGGGCAAACCTTTATTAGATTAACAGATGGTTTTATCTCTTTAACAATCTGTGATGTTGCATCCTGCCCATTATACCTAACTCTCTCTGAATCTAAGCAAGCACTAATTAGTATATTTGGTACTTCCATATTTATTAATATTTAAGATTTTTCATTTATCTTATCACCACTCTCCTCTCCAAATATTTTTTGATTGAGAACGTGTGCAAATCCTATCTCTAAGAAAGTATTACCACCTATATAGTTTTTAACACCATTTTTATCATAATTTAAAACGAGAACAGCATCTGCTCCTTGCATTGCGTTCCAAAATTCACGAATAGCGTCTTTATTGTTCTTTTGGTCAATTTTAATTACTTCAATTTCATCACTATTTTTACCAATCATCGCTTTATGCAAATCAGTGACAAAGCCTTCATGTCCAAGCTCTTTTAATTTTTCACAGAACTCAAGCATCTTATCCGTAAACTGCATTGACCCTATTACTCCTATTTTCATAATTTTGTCTTTAATTTATATTTTTTTAAGATTAAAAATAATCTTTGAATCTCTTTTTAATCTCTGTAAAATTCTGTTTGTTAAGGTTAAATCTATGTCCGGGCCTGTTATTTAAGCTCTCTAAGAGAGCACAAAAGCCCTTATGATCAAGTACTTCTATCCCTAAGCTCTTACAAACATCTCTTATCTTCTTATTAGCATCTTCTACGCCTCCTTCTTCTGTTACAATTTCCGCCTCAAAGTAGTAGCCCCAACCGGGTACATTTACCAAAGAAAAATCAACTCCCTTATAACGATAGACATCTGTTACTGTTGCCTGCAATACGCCGTGATAATGTCCCAATATTTTTAAGAACTCTATCATCTCTTCAAATTTCTCTTTCTCTATAGGAAAAAGAAACTCTTTTCGAGCATCATTTCCACTCCAATCGCCATATTTTAATACCAGCTCTCCCTTACCATTAGTTATTCTTACCTTTAGATCGACCGGATGTTGATAGACTTCTTTTTTGCTATCATCTTCTCTTTGTGAGTATATGACGGAGAATCTCTTGTTTGGTGCCAAAAACTCACCCTCTTTATCAAAAAAAGACTTTAGTTCAAGAAATTTTTCTTCATCTAGCCTACCTCTAGTTCAACCTCTACTTTATTCATATTTGTATAATACCATGAGATAGAGGCCAAAACAAGAA
>PWII01000044.1 GCA_003561025.1 Candidatus Nealsoniibacteriota bacterium | reverse complement strand
TAAGAGAACCTCAATTTGAAGGACAGACAAAGGCAAAGCTTGGGAATCCGGAAGTAAGAATAGTTACAGATTCATTGGTATCCGAACAGCTAATAGATTTTTTTGAAAGAAATCCTCAAGACGCAAGAGCAATTATAAGCAAATGTATTCTTTCTGCAAAAGCGAGAAAAGCGGCAAGAGCTGTTCGTGAAACAGTTCTTAGGAAAGGAGCGTTAGAGGGCCTCTCCTTGCCGGGAAAGCTTGCAGATTGTCAGACAAGAAAACCGGAAGAGTCCGAGCTCTATATAGTTGAGGGAGAATCTGCCGGAGGGAGTTGTAAGGGAGCAAGAGATAGGAGATTTCAGGCGATTTTACCTCTAAAAGGAAAGATACTTAATGTAGAAAGATATAGATTAAACAAGATACTTGAATCAAAAGAGGTAAAGGCATTAATTATCGCTCTAGGAACATCTATTGCTGAGGATTTTGATTTAGAAAAGATAAGATATCATCGTGTAATTGTTATGTGTGATGCTGATTCCGATGGTAACCATATAAAGACGCTACTCTTAACCCTCTTTTTCCGCTATTTTAGACCTCTTATTGAAAAGGGATATCTCTATATAGCAAGACCACCACTTTACAAGATTCAAGCGGGAAAGAGAGTAGAGTATGCCTACATGGAAGAAGATAAAGCGGAGATATTAGAAGATATAAAGAGTGATTCGGTTGATATTCAGCGCTATAAAGGTCTCGGAGAGATGAATCCTACACAGCTCTGGGAAACGACAATGAATCCCGAAAATAGAATGCTCTTACAAGTTACAATAGAAGATGCAAAAGAGGCGGATAGAGTCTTTGATGCACTTATGGGTAAAGAGGTATTGCTTCGCAAAAATTTTATCAAAACACACGCTAAAAAAGTCGGAAATCTTGATATATAAGCTGATAGCTTAAGTTTGACAAAAAGGCTCTTTTCCCATATAATTACGGAGTATTTTTGTTAAAAAAATTATCTGATATGGAGAAAATAAGCCAATTTTTAAAAGAAGTAAGACAGGAAGTTAGAAAGGTTACTTGGCCAACCAAGGAGGAGACTTTTCGGTATTCGTTGATGGTTATTATCGCATCTTTAATTGTTGCCGGATATCTTGGTGGGGTAGATTTTGTAGTTAAAAATTTATTAGAGAGATTTATTTAATATGCCGAGACAGCAAGACACTATAAAGGAGAAAACTTGGTATGTTTTACATACCTATTCAGGATATGAAGAAGCGGTAGCAAAGAACCTAAAGCAGAGAATAGAGTCCTTTAAGATGGAGGACAAGATTTTTGATGTAATTGTACCAAAAGAGAAGAAGATTAGAATTAGAGATGGAAAGAGGAAGGAAGTAGAAGAAAAGCTCTACCCGGGATATGTTCTTGTCCAGATGATTGTTACCGATGAATCGTGGTATGTTGTTAGAAATACCCCAAATGTTAGTGGTTTTGTAGGGGCGGGAACAACCCCTGTTCCTCTTACTAAAGAGGAGGTTGATGTTCTTATGAAGAGAGTAAGACAAGAAGCTCCTCAATTTAAGATAAATGTAGAAGAAGGAGACGCAGTTAAGATAACAGATGGTCCTTTTAAAGACTTTGACGGAAAAGTTTCCCAGGTTGACAAAGAGAAGGGAAAGGTAAAGGTTTTGGTTAATATGTTTGGAAGAGACACATCGGTTGAGCTTGATTCATTGCAAATAAAGAAGCTGTAGTATAGTTATCTTCTCTTGTTTTGGTAATTAATGAGAGGAATTTAATGAAAGAGAAAACTTAAATAATTTTAAAATTATGGCAAAAAAAGTAAAAGCAATAGTAAAATTACAGATTGAGGCAGGAAAAGCGACTCCTGCTCCTCCAATTGGACCTGCTTTAGCTCAACATGGAATTAATATGGGACAATTCTGTAATGATTTTAACAATAAAACGCAAGAAAAAGCAGGGTCAACCATCCCTGTTGAAATTATGATTTATGATGGTGGAGCTTATGACTTTGTTTTAAAGGAGCCTCCTGCATCAGAACTTCTATTAAAAGCGATAGGACTTGAAAAGGGCTCTGGAGTTCCCAATAAAAAGAAGATTGGAGAAATAACAAGAGATCAGCTTAAAGAAGTAGCAGAAAAGAAGATGCCTGATCTTAATACAAAAAACATTGAGGCGGCAATGAAAATTATAGAGGGAACTGCCAAAAATATGGGAATTAATATCAAGGATTAAAGATGAAAAGAATCTCCATAGATGAGTATTTTTTGAAAATTGCAGCTGTGGTTGCAGAAAGATCTACATGTAGAAGAAGGAGGGTAGGAGCAGTGGCTGTGCTTGATAAGCAGATACTATCCACAGGATATAATGGGGCTGCCGCAAAAACAAAAGATTGCTTGGAGCTTGGCTGCTTAAGAGAAGAAAACAGCATTCCCTCAGGAAAGATGCATGAAGTATGTCGAGCGATTCATGCCGAACAAAATACGATTATTCAGGGATGTCTCCATGGAGTTAGTCTAAGTGGAGCAACCATTTATTGTACGCATACACCTTGCATACTCTGTGCTAAAATGCTTGTTAATGCAAAGATAAAGAGATATGTAAGTTATCAAAATTATTCAGAAAGCGAATTTGAGGAGCTTTTTAAAGAAGCAGAAATTGATTTTGAAATTTTAAAAAGACCTTCATCAGAAATAAGCTTTTTAGACTAAATGAATTTTACAGAAAAAAAGATAATTGGCCTTGTTGGTGAAACAGGGGCGGGGAAGGATATCTTTTCTTCTCTAATTTTAAAAAATTTTCCAAACACAAAATTTTTTCGTTTTTCAGAGACCTTGAGTGATATTTTGGGTCTCTTTTTTGATGATATAAAAAAAGAAGATCAGCAGTGGCTTGCCAACACTCTAAGAGATAGATTTGGAGAAGATATTTTGCTTAAAAGTATTGCAAAAAAGATAGAGAAGGAAGAGGGTCTAGTTCTTCTTAATGGAATAAGAGTTAGAGAGGAGCTTGATTTTATAAAAGATATCGGAGGAATAATAGTCTATATTACGGCCGGTCAAAAGTTGAGATGGGAAAGAGTGAGAAAGAGAGGAGAAAGAGGAGATGATGATGTCTCATATGAAAAATTTTTAGAAATTGATTCTGGAAGAACAGAGCAACAAATTAAAGAACTTGGAAAAATGGCAGATATCGTGATAAAAAATGATAAGGAGATAAGAGACTTAGAAGAAGAGGCAAAAAAGTTAATTGATAAACTTCAATGAAAAAGGAAAAATCTCCAAAATTTATTGTTATTGAGGGCCCTGATGGATCGGGGAATGCGACCCAGACAAAATTACTACTAAATTTTTTAAAAGACAGAAAAGAGAAAGTTAAAAAGATAGACTTTCCTCAGTATGGTAAAAAGGCAGCGGGGCTGGTTGAAGAATATCTAAATGGAAAATATGGAAATCCAAAAGAGGTAGGTCCTTATAGAGCTTCTATCTTTTATGCTTGTGACAGATATGATGCTTCTTTTAAACTAGAAAAGTGGATAGATAGCGGATTTATTGTTATTGCAGATAGATATATATCTTCTAACGTTGCACATCAAGGAGGAAAGATAAGAGAAAAAAGAGAGCGGAAAAAATATCTTAAATGGCTCTTTGACTTAGAATACAATATCTTTAAGATACCAAAACCTGACGTTACTGTAATCCTTAAGACATCTACAGAGCTCTCCTACAAGCTCTCTTCTAAAATAGAAGATAAAGAAAAGATGGCAAAAAAACATCTATATCTTGGAAAAAAAAAGAGAGATATCCACGAAAAAGATAAAAATCATCTCGCAGATAGCCTAGCTATCTATCTTGAGATGGCAAAAGAATACCCCAAAGAATTTAAAGTAATTGAATGCATTGAAAAAGGAAGACTGCTTTCACCAGAAGAGATTCATGAGAAGGTTATAAGAGCATTAAAGTTAAGATAAATATGAAAAAATACCTTGATATTTTAGAAAAAGTTTATAAAAAAGGAGACGAAAGAGACGATAGAACCGGAGTAGGAACGAGAGCATATTTTGGTATTCAAACAAGGTATGATATGGAAGATGGATTTCCTGCAGTAACTACAAAAAAATTGTTTTTTGATGTGGTTAAGGCAGAGCTTCTCTGGTTTATTAAAGGAAGTAGAGACATAAAAGAACTTCACAAAATGAAGTGTCATATCTGGGATGGAAATGCTAAGGCTCCTTACTGGAAGGAAAAGGCAGAATTTGAGGGCGATGTTGGAAGAATTTATGGTGTTCAGTGGAGAGACTGGAGAAACGCTGAAGGAGAGAGTGTTGACCAGCTAAATGATTTGATTGAAGGTATTAAGAAAAAACCTTACGGAAGAAGGCATATAGTAACTGCTTGGAATCCTGGAGAGCTTGGCAAGATGGCCCTTCCTCCTTGTCATGCTTTTTTTCAATTATTTGTGGCAGGTGACAAGCTGTCTCTTCAGATGTATCAGAGGAGTTGTGATATGTTTTTGGGCGTGCCATTTAACATTGCCTCTTATTCGCTCTTTTTGCACATGTTAGCTCAGGTTACTGGTTATATTCCGGGGGAGTTTATACATGTATTGGGCGATGCTCATATTTATAAAAATCACTATTTTCAAGTTGAAGAACAGCTAAAGAGAGATCCTTACCCTCTTCCTACCTTAAAGCTTAACAAAGAAATTAAGAATATTGATGATTTTAAAATGGAGGATATTGTTCTTGAAAACTATAATCATCATCCTTCTATAAAAGCGGATATGGCAGTATGATATCAATTATTGTTGCTGTTGATAAAAACGGACTTATTGGTAATGGAGAAAAACTTCCTTGGCACTTCGAGGAAGATTTGCAGTATTTTAAAGAAAAAACAATGGGAAAGTTTGTTTTAATGGGAAAGAGAACCTATGATTTCCTTCCCGGAAAGCTTCCGGGGAGAAAGATAATTGTTCTTTGCAGGGACAGCTTTTTAGAAGAAGTGACTGTTGCAAATTCGATTGAGGAAGCTTTATCTATCTCTAAGGGAGAAATTATGGTGGCGGGAGGAAGATCGGTTTATGAGCAGTTTTTGCAAATAGCAGATAGAATTTATTTTACAAAAATTGACAAAGAGTTTGAGGGGGATGTTTATTTTCCGGAGATTGATAATGAAGAATGGAGATTAGTTGAAGAAAAAAGAGGAAAAAACAAGATACTTAATTTTCAAATACTTGAAAGAAAAAGATAAATGGTCTCTTTTTTCTATTTCTTGCTATGTTAAAAATCGCTTGAAAGAATATGCACTTATTCTTGGCTTGATTTTTCTTAGTATTTCTGTTATTGAGGGAAATATTAATTTTATACTACTAGGTACTATTTACCTAAATTGTTTATTGTCTTTCTTTATGATATTATTATTCAGTATTATTTAATTAAAAAATAAAATTATGAGTATTGCTAAAACAATCGATCATACAAACATCAAAAAAGACGCAACAGAAGAAGATATTAAAAAGCTTTGCCAGGAGGCAAAAGAGTATGGATTTCACGGAGTCTGCGTTAATCCAGAATGGGTCTCTCTTTGTGCAAGAGAGCTGGAAGGAGCCGATGTAAAGGTTGTTGTTTTAATTGACCCACCAATGGGGCTATCCTCACATGAAGAGCGCGTTAGGATGTCTCAAAAGGCAAAAGAAGATGGTGCAGATGAACTTGACATAGTGGCAAATATTATAGATATAAAATATGATCGTTATGAAAAGATTTTGGAAGACCTAAAACCTATCTGCGAGTTGCTGGATACAAAAGTTATTATCGGTTCTGGATATCTTACAGATGAGGAAGTAAAAAGAGTCTCTAAAATTGTAAAGGATGCAGGGGCAGTTTGCGTGAAGACCGCAACATACAAAGATCCTCTTGAAGAGAGAGAAGTAGAAGAAAAAGGGAGACATTTACAGATGATGAGAGAAGCAGCACCGGGGCTTCTAATTAAGGCATCAGGAAATATTAGAAACTACAGTCAAGCAAAATATATGGTGGATAACGGTGCAGATATAATTGGAACGAGTTCAGGAATAGAGATCACACAAGACGAAAAAAAGGAGACAAATTAAGAAAAAAATGTATAAACCGGTAATTGGACTAGAGATTCATACGCAACTCAAGACAGATTCAAAGATGTTTTGTTCTTGTATTAATGATCCTGAGAACAGAAATCCAAATGAATATGTCTGTCCTGTCTGTCTGGGTCACCCGGGAACACTCCCTGTAATAAACAGAAAAGCAGTCTTAAAAGTTTTAGAAGCGGGTAAGGCGTTAAATTGTGAGTTAAGAGATGTTTCACGTTTTGATAGAAAAAGTTATTTTTATCCAGACTTACCAAAAGGTTATCAGATATCTCAAGACAGAAGACCGCTCTGCTATAGTGGATATTTAGAAGTTGAGGGGAAGAGAATACGTATTAATAGAATTCACTTAGAAGAAGATACTGGTCGCCTTGTTCATGATAATGAGAGTGGACACTCTCTTGTTGATTTTAATAGATCAGGAGTTCCTTTAATGGAACTTGTAACAGAAGCTGATATTCGTTCCGGAGGAGAGGCACAAAAGTTTGCCGAAGAACTTCGTCTTATCTTAAAGCATTTGGATATATCGGATGCAAATATGAATCAGGGGCAAATGAGAGTAGAAGTAAATATTTCTCTCTCACATATGGAGGGAAGAAAAGGAACTAGAGTAGAGATTAAAAACCTAAATTCTTTTAGGGCTGTAGGGAGGAGCATTGAGTATGAGACGGAAAGGCAAAAAAAGATACTGGAGAGAGGGGAGAGAGTGTTGCAAGAAACGAGAGGATGGGATGAAAACAAAGGAATAACTTTTTCACAAAGAGAAAAGGAGAGTGTGGATGATTACAGATATTTTCCTGAGCCTGACCTGCCACCACTCTATCTAAGTGAACCACCATTTAATAAGGAGAACTTAATGTTAAGTGCAGAATTACCACAAGAAAAGAGGAGAAGGTTTAGAGAAGAATATAAAATTATCGATAAAAACGATTTAGAGATCTTTATTAATAATAAAGAACTAGCGAACTATTTTGAGAATATAGTAAGTGAATCTCTAAACTGTTTAAAAGAAAAAGAGAACAAAGAGGATGTAGAGGAAAAAGAGAAAGAAAAAATTATCAACATTGTAAAGTCATATCTTCTAACCGACTTAATGGGTCTTCTTGAAGAAAAAATGATAGAAAAAACATTAATTACGCCAAAAAACTTTGCAGAATTTGCTTTCCTGATTTACAAAAAAGAGATTTCAAGCAAAATTGCAAAAAATGTCTTAAAAGAGATGAATATTAAAGGGGATAGTCCTTCTCACATTATAGAGGAAAAAGGCTGGTCTCAGGTTGGAGGAGTAGAAGAGATAGATCTTCTTGTAAAAGAGGTCTTAGAAGAAAACAAGGAGGCTGTTAATGATTACAAAGAAGGAAAAGAGACTGCAATTCAATTTTTAGTTGGCAAGGTAATGGCAAAGACAAAAGGAAGAGCAGCTCCGGAAGAAGTAAACAAATCCCTCAAAAAACATCTCCAAAACTAAACAAACAAAGCTGCAGGGGTTGCACCCCTGCAGCTTGAATTGGGCTGTTTAAGCGATTTATATGGAGGATATGCAATAAACCTAGCTAAATGGGGAAAGCAGGTTTCTAAAGCTATATAGTGGGTATTAGAAGGAATGCAAAATTCTTAAAAAGCGTTGTTTTTTATTAATTTTTCTGCTTCTTTATATTTTTTTATCCAGCTTATTCTTTTGTCGTTTTTCCACCAAGTCATCTGTCTTTTACTGAATTTTTTGATATCAGTTAAGAGACTTTCATACATCTCATTATAATCTATCTTGTTTTGTAAATATCTTGCAATCCATCTGTATTCAAGCCCAAAATCTTCAAGTATTTTCCACGATACTCCACTCTTATTTAAAGTCATAACCTCATCTATCATTCCTTCTTCCAATCTTTGGTCCAATCTTCTCTTTATTCTTTCATGAAGCTTTTCTTTTTCTATTTGAATACCGATAAAAAGAGGATTATATTTTTGCTCTATTCTTGTTTTTTGAACAGGCTTTTTGGTTTTATCAACAATTTCAATTGCCCTAATTAATCTTCTTCTGTTTTTTTCATCAATTTTTTTGGCCCTTCCAATATCAATTTTTTTTAGTTTATTAAAGAGTTCTTCTGTTTTTAGCTCTTCTAATTTTTTTCTTAGTTTCCAGTCAGGCGGAACCTCGGGAATAATTATTCCGTCTGCTATCGCACTTACATAGAAGGCTGTTCCGCCACATATAATGGGAAGCTTTTTTTTGTTAATAATTTCTTCTACCTTTTCTTCTGCAAGAAGTTTATACTTCGCAACACTAAATTTTTCTTTAGGATCTGCAACATCCAGTAGGTAGTGAGGAACGCCCTTCATCTCCTCTTCCTTTATCTTGCCTGTTCCGATATCCATTCCCTTGTAAACCTGCCTTGAGTCTGCCGAAATAATTTCGCCATCAAATTTTTTAGCAAGCGATACGGCTAAATCACTTTTTCCAGAAGCGGTTGGGCCGACTATTACAATTATTTTTGGATTATCTTTTTTCCTTCCAGTCCCCATTTGGAGCATTTTGTTATTTTTATATTAGCAAAGGAATTAATCTTTTTTTCAGACCCGGGAAAAATAACATCCTTATATCCTTCCGTCTTTCCGAAGAGATAACCTTTTTTGTTTATACCCATGACCAGCACCTTTACTATATTTTTTAAGTATAATCTATTTTTAATTAAATTTTTTTCAGTAAGAATCTCTGTTAGGACTCTTTCTCTTCGTTTTTTTTCTTCTTCAGAAACGGTCTCTTTTTCTGCAAAAGACTTAGTTTCGTGGCGAGGTGAGTATTTTGCGATATAAGCCATATCAAAATCTATTTCATTAAACATCTTTACGGTATTGTGAAAGTGATGTTCTGTTTCTCCCGGAAAACCGACGATAATGTCGGTAGAAAGAGCAATGTCAGGGACTATCTCTCTGATGTTCGCGACCAGTTTACTATATTGCTCTGCATTGTAGGGGCGATTCATCTTTTTAAGAATTTCATCATCTCCTGACTGAAGAGGGAGATTTAGATATTTAGTAATCTTTTTGCAATTCTTTATCGCCTTTGCAATATCAAATGAGAAGTCTTTTGGATGAGAGCTGGTGAACCTTACCCAAAAATCTCCCTTTATTTTGTCTATCTCAACCAGCAAGTCGGCAAAACTGATTCCTCCATTATATGAATTTACATTTTGACCCAAGATCCAAATCTCTTTTTTCCCGCAAAAGACTGCTTCTTTTACTTCTTCAATAATATCTTTTGCAGGTCTTGAAAATTCTCTTCCTTTTGTGTACGGAACTACGCAATAAGAACAAAAATTATTACAACCTTTCATAATCGATATATAACCCGCCGTATCTCTTCTTTTTGGAATTATTTCAAAATAATCAATTTTTTCTTTTTTAAGAAAGGGGAGATTCCAAGAAGGGAGTTCTTCTGATTTTAAAATATAATCACAAAAGTTTTCTAATTTTTTAATATCTTTTTTTAATAAACAGCCGGTAAGAATAATAATTTTATCTTTGCTTTGTTCTTTTATCTTTTTTATCTTTGCTGTCATTCTGTCAATTGATGATTGTCTGATACTGCATGCATTAAAGACTATAATATCTGCGTCAGCTTCTTCTGATTCTGTTAGATTATTTTTATCAAAAAAAGACGATATTCTTTCGCTATCGTTTTTGTTCATCTGACATCCGTATGTAATAAGATGATATTTCATTTCCTAAACTTTTTTAATAAATTTTTTCTTTTTTTTCTCTTAAAAAGTGTTTCCATTCATTTAATAGCTCTAAAAAAACACTAAAGGGAGTATGTATAAGTGTGTTAAAAAATATAGAAAAGATAGTATCTTTTTCTCTGTTTCCCACGATTAGTTTTCTCGTAAAAACGATAGGAAAGGCGAGTATATCTATTAAGAGGTTAAGCGAACCTTCTTTTTCTTCTATCATATATATCTCTCTTATTCTTGTCCTTACTCTTAATCCTATAAAAGATATAAAAGAGAGAATAACGGCAAAAATAAGTGAAGAAAAGATGGGAAATGAGATTATTCCAAGTAGCCAGATTAAAGCAGTTACGAAGATCAAAAAAGATAGAGCGTAAAAGAATGTTATTATAAGATAGATAAAAGAACCTCTCGCTCTTGATTTTTTGATAATCTGTTTTTCTTCTTCTTTATATATTATTTTCATCGTTTCTAGCAAAACTTTCTTTTTGTTTTTTTGTGGAGG
>PWII01000055.1 GCA_003561025.1 Candidatus Nealsoniibacteriota bacterium | reverse complement strand
CTCAGACAAGGCCCGGGCCTGCCAGGCCACCCGGTGGAGCCACGCTTCGGCCTCGTCAGGGCCCTGCCCCGCACTGGCCGCCACGTCGGTCCCCCCCACCAGGGGCGCTCCGGGAGCCGCTTCCGGCAACGGGGCTGCTGCAGGCAGCGGAAGGTTGCCCTCCACCGCCGGCTCGCCGCCGGCCGCATCCCCTCCCCCCAGATCCGGCGTCAGCGCCGGGTTCGCCGCCGCATCCAGACGGTAGCGGGGGCGGATCAGGTGCTCTTCCCATTCGAAGGGATAGGTGGGCAGGGGAACGCGGCGACGCCGCACGCCGCCGTGGACGCCCGTCCAGTCCACCGCCACACCCCGCTGCCAGAGCCGCCCCAGCACCTGGAGCTGAAAGATCTCGTCGTCCATCTGGTCGTCGGGGTGCCGGAGCGAGGTGAAGATTTCCTGCGTCGGATCCCGGTCCGGGTGGAGCCGGGCCAGGGTGGCCAGCGTCCGCCCCGGCCCGACCTCCAAAAGCACCCGATCCGGATCGGCCAGAAGCTCCTTCAACCCGTCGCTGAACCGCACCGTCTGCCGGAGCTGCCGCACCCAGTACTCCGGGTCCGTGGCCTCGGCCGCCGTAATCCACGTCCCCGTGAGATTCGAGGCGAAGGGGAGGGTCGGGGGGTTCAGGCGGGCCCGCTGGAACCGAGCCCGGAAGGGCGCCAGGATGGGTTCCAACATGGACGAATGGGCCGCCACGTCGATGTGGATCCGTCGGGCCTCGATCTCCCGGGCCGCCAGCGTCTGTTCCAGCGCGGCGATGGCCTCCCGGGGTCCGGACGCCACGCACAGCTCGGGCCCGTTCACCGCCGCCACCGAGAGCTCGTCGCCCAGGAGGGGGCGGAGATCCGCCTCGGCCAGGGGGACGCTCAGCATGCCGCCCCCGGACACGGTCTCGAAGAGGGCGCCGCGAAGCACCACCAGCTCCAGCGCCTCTTCCAGCGAGAACACCCCGGCCAGGCAGGCCGCCGTGTACTCGCCCATGGAGTGGCCGATCATGGCGGAGGGCTCCACCCCCCACGACATCCAGAGCCGAGCCTGGGCGTGCTGTACCAGGAAGAGGGCCGGGAGGGCCAGGGAGGGCTTCTCCCGTTCCGCCTCGGGAATGGCGGGGGCTTCACCCAGTTCCAACAGCCCCTCCACCCGCCACCGCAGCTCCGGCTCCAGGTGAGCGAGCCCCCGGTCCACCTCGCCCCGGAAGAGGGGCTCGGTGCGGTAGAGGTCCCGGGCCATCCCGGTGTACTGGGCGCCGCCACCGGCGAAGAGGAAGGCCACGCTCCGGCGCGTTCCGTCGGCGGTGTGGTCTTCCACCCGCCCCTCGTCCCCGGTGACCAGGGCGTCGATGGCCTCTTCCCGCGTCCCGGCCACCACGAAGCGCCGCTCCTTGAAGTGGGCCCGGCCGGCCTGCAGGGTGAAGGCCACGTCGGCCAGGGCGTCGTCGGGGTGGATCTCCAGGTGATCCACCAGCCGCGCAGAGGCCCGCTCCACCACCCGCCGCGACCGACCCGACAGGAGAAAGAGGTGTCCGGTGCGCGGATCCGGGTCACTCACGGGGACCGGCGGCTCTTCCACGATGACGTGGACGTTGGTCCCCCCCACGCCCAGCGAGTTCACCCCGGCCCGGCGCGGTCCGCCGTCCTCGGTCACCCACTCGGTGCGCTCGGCCACCACCCGGAACGGGCTCTCCTCGAGCCCCAACTCCGGGTTCGGCGCCTTGAAGTGCAGCGACGGGGGGATGACCCCGTGGCGCACTGCCAGGGTGGCCTTCATGAGCCCCGCCAACCCGGCCCCTGTGTCCAGATGGCCGATGTTGGTCTTCACCGACCCCAGGCCGCAGTAGCCCACCCGCTCCGTCTCGGTGCGGAAGGCCCGGGTGAGGGCCGTCACCTCGATGGGATCCCCCACCGGGGTCCCGGTCCCATGGGCCTCGATGTAGCCGATGGTGTCGGGGTGGATGTCGGCTACCGCCAGCGCCTCGGCCACCACCCGACTCTGCCCCTCCACCGAGGGAGCCAGGTACCCCACCTTGGCCGACCCGTCATTGTTCATGGCCGACCCCCGGATCACTCCCAGGATGGTGTCGCCGGCCTCCACCGCTTCCCGGTACCGACGGAGCACCACGATCCCCCCGCCGTCGCCCAGCACGCTACCCCCGGACTCGGCGTCGAAAGCCCGGCAGCGGCCGTCCGGCGAGAGGATCTCCCCCTCCTTGTAGAGGTAGCCTTCCAGGTGCGGGAAGGAGATGGTGATGGCACCGGCCAGCGCCATGTCGCACTCGTACGCCAGAAGGCTCTGGATGGCCGTGTGAACCGCGGACAGCGAGGTGGAGCAGGCGGTCTGCACCGTCACTCCGGGGCCCGTCAGGTTCAGGTGGTACGAGACCCGGGTGGCGATGAAGTCCTTGTCGTTGCCGATGTGCCGCACCAAAAAGAAGCCCTGCTCCCGGAGCAGGGTGGGATCGCCCAGGAGGTTGAACATCATGTAGGTGTTGGGCCCGCACCCGGCGAAGACCCCCACCTGTCCGTCGAAGGTGCCCGGCGCGTACCCGGCCCG
>PWII01000060.1 GCA_003561025.1 Candidatus Nealsoniibacteriota bacterium | reverse complement strand
TTGTCCTTTCTTGAAGAATTCAAACCAACGGAAAATTTTATAAAAAATCTCTTATATAGCTTTGTCCCAATAAAAAATAATTTTAAGCAAACCGAACTTGAAGAGATAGCGACCTCATCATATGTTGATAAAATCATTAAAAAGTGCTCAAAGATTGAAGAAAAATTAAACAGATTAAATACAAGAAAAAATAATCTATTGGAAGAGATTACTGCAATACAAAGATTTGAAAAGACATCAATATTCAAAGACAATGCTCTAAATAAAGTATCTTTTTTTGCTGGATCGATAAAAATAAAGGAAAAAGAAGAATTTCTAAATAATCTTCCAAAGAAAAATAATTATTTTATAGAGGAGGGTGAGACCGATTTAGTTAATTTTTACTTTGCTATCTTTTACCCTAAGAAAGAGGCACAGACTTTTATAAATTATCTCAAAAAGTATTCCGCAAGAGAAGAGGAGGTTTTTTGGGAAAAAAACCCAGAAACAGCAATTGAAGAGAGGAAAAAAGAGCTTAGCGAGATAGATCCAGAGATTGATATACAAAAAAAGGAAGTACAAAAAATTCTTTTCTTTGTTCCTAAGATGGAGGCACTTTCTGATTGGCTCTCCTGGCAAATTGAAAAAGAAGAATTTTTTGAAGAAGGGGAGAGTACTAAAAATTATTTCAGCATCAAGGCATGGATTGCAGAAAATAAGATAGAAAAGGCGAAAAAAGAGATAGAGGCAATTTCTCCATTCTATCTGCTAAATGAATTGCCACTAGAAGAAGATGATAATCCTCCTGTTATATTGGAAAACAGAGGAATTGGGAAAAGTTTTGGAATAGTCACGGGTGTTTACGGACTTCCAAAAGAAGATGAGTTAGATCCAACTATATATCTTGCACCATTTTTTATATTTTTCTTTGCCCTCGCCTTATCCGATTCCGGTTATGGAGTGCTTTTAATTGCACTCTCTTTTCTTGCAAAAAGAATGTTCAAAGGTGGTGATGTAGATAATTTTTTTAATCTATTTATTTTTGGAGGGCTATTAACCACAATTGCGGGAATCTTTGCTGGAACAGTGTTTGGAACCGATATTGCCAAGTCTCTAAGAGTTGCAGATCCGATTAATGACCCTATTGGAACTCTTCAGTTTGTTTTGATGCTTGGATTTTTTCAAATCTTTGTCGGTCTCCTGATTGGGCTTATCTGGAAAATTAAAAATAAGAATATAAGAGAGGGGATAAGTAGCAATGGATCCTCTATCGTATTTTTTATAGGAGTCGTAATGACACTTATTACAGGTAGTTATGCGTTTGCTATTTCTGGATTAATTTTTATGCTACTTCTTGCTATCTTTGCATCAGTAGAAGCAAATATTTTATTAAAAGTTGGAAAAGGTTTTGGGGCAATTTATGGGCTGGTTGGTTATTTTAGTGACATCCTCTCATATTCAAGAATCTTGGCACTCGGGCTTGCAACCGGAATTATTGCAGCTGTTATAAATATGATAGCCGTTCTAGTTATGGAGATGATTCCTGTTCCCGGTCTCAACTGGCTTATAGCGGGTATTGTGCTTATTGTTGGACATGTAGGAAATCTGCTCATTAATGCTCTTGGCGCATTTATCCATTCCGCAAGACTTCAATTTGTAGAGTTTTTTTCCAAATTTATGGAGGGAGGGGGTAAATATTTTAAACCATTCACAAAGAAAGGTCGCTTTATAAAAGTTATTAACAATTAATTATTTAAAACCATGGAACTTAGTATCGCAATCGCAATTTTAGGGGCAGCGTTAGCAGTAGCACTGCCGGGTGTCGGTTCAGCGATGGGAATCGGTCATGTAGGTCAAGCAGCCGCAGGTCTTATCTCTGAAGAGCCGGAAAAATTTGGGAAGGCTCTCTTACTTCAAGTTCTTCCCGGAACTCAAGGTATATACGGATTCTTGGCTGCAGTTTTGGCTCTACAAAAAATCGGTATCTTTGAAGGTGAAGTAGTCGCAATTTCAGCATCAGTCGGGTGGCAAATCATGTTTGCTTGCTTACCAATAGCAATTGCAGGTCTTTTTTCGGGAGCATTTCAAGGAAGGGTAAGTACAGCCGGTATATCAACACTTGCAAAAAAACCTGAGGAGGTCGGAAAAGCTATTATTCTTTCTGCAATGGTTGAGACATACGCCGTTATATCTCTACTTGCAACAATATTAATCTTAAACGGAATAACAGTTTAAATGGAAATAGAAAAACTTTTACAGGAAATCAAAAAAGAAGGAGAAAAAGAGAAAAAGGAGATTAGAAAAGAGTATGAATTGATACTTGACAAGATAAGAGAAGAAGGAGAGGCCGAGATAAAGTCTTTGACAGAAAAGGAAGAAGAAGTGTTGGAAAAAGAGAAAGATAGATTGCTTTCAGAGTGCAAGGATAAAGAAAAATTCAATGCGCGAATGAGATTGCTAGACAGAAAAAAGAATCTTTTTTCTTTAGCGATTAAGAAAGCAAAAGGTGGCGCTTTTAGTCTTTCCGATAAAGAAAAAAAAGAGATATATTTGAGAGAGATTGAAAGTATCGATATAGGAGAAGAGGATCTTATAATAAAGGTTCCTCCAAAAAAGCAAGATTATTTTTCCGAAATCCTTCAAAAGATAAACGGAAAAATAAGAGAAGAGGACACGCTCGTTTTTGAGGACGGATTTATTATTGAGGGTCCAAAGTTTCTGCTTGAAGTAACGCTGAGTGGAATTGTCGAACAAAAAATTGAAGATGAAAAAGATTATTTTGCAAATATACTATTTAGTTCTTAAATATGAAAAATCTTTTTTTTATATCCTTTCTGAGGGCGAGAGAGAAAAAATTAGCAGATAGAATCGATCTGGAACGAATGATTGGGGCAGTAAAAATAGAAGAAAGCTTTAAGGTCTTAAATGACACCGATTATGCTCCTTTTATTTCAGGGAAAAGCTATAATGAGATTGAGGAAATTATTAAGGATGAAAGAAGAGATTTAAGAAAATCACTTGAAGTAATGGGACTTGACAAAGAGACTCTCGATTTTATCTTCCTTAAGGATGATTTAATCTTACTAACAAAAGAACTTAAAGAGATTATCTTTTATAAGGCTGAAAAAGAGAATTCACTTATTAAGCAATATCTTGACTTAATAAAAGAAGCAAAAAACAGAAATTTTAGTAATGCATTTGAGATTGACCTCTTTCTTACAAATACCTATTACAAAAGAGCAATAGATTTTTGTAAAAGAAGTGGAGAGAATAATGCCCTTCCGTTCTTTGTCGATGCATATGAAATAGTTAAAAAGTCAAATCCGAAAAACCTAAGAAAGAGGGATGAAGCTATCTTTAAATTAGAAGATGGCTTAATTGAAAAGAGTAAATCTGAAATAGCCGGTATTGTTCCTCTTTTAGCTTTTCTTATTAAAAAGAGACGAGCAGAAGAAGCAATTAGAAGAATTTTTGCGAGCAAAAAGCTCGGTATGGAGACATCTAAAATTCAAAATATAATTAATAGTCCTATAGCATCATGACAGAAAAAAAGATGGCATTTATTGGGCCAATTGAATATAGTAATGCGATGAGGTTTGCCGGTCTTGAATGCTACGGTGTATCGTCAAATGAAGAGGTCTTTGATCTAATTAAAAAATTAGATGGCCAAGAATATGCATTAATTTTTGTCTCGCAGGATATCGCGCCAAAAGATCTTAATTTTGATAATGTTGTAATTATTCCTGGAATTGTAAAAAAAGATGACCCTGAAGAATTAAAAAGAGAAATTACAAAAGCGATCGGAGGTGAAATTGATTTATCAGTAAAATCATAAAAAGATATTAATTAAAATTATTAAAATGAAACAAAGTCAAGGAGAAATAATTAAGGTATCTGGACCACTTGTAGTTGCTAAAAATATGGAGGGGGCAAGCATATACGAAGTTGTCAAAGTTTCCAGACTAGAACTTATGGGTGAAATTATTGAGATGCGTGATGGTATAGCCTCCATTCAAGTTTATGAAGAGACATCGGGCATCGGTCCCGGTGAGCCAGTTCATAAGACCGGTTACCAATTATCGGTTGAACTCGGTCCGGGTTTAATGAGCGGTATTTATGACGGAATTCAAAGACCACTTAAAGACTTGTTTAAAAACTCTGGCGACTTTATTACGAGAGGAATTAATGTTCCATCATTAGATGAGTCAAAAAAATGGCACTTTTCTCCGCTTGTCAAAAAGGGAGATTATCTGGAGAAAGGTGATCTTGTCGGTGAGGTCAAAGAGATGTCGATAATGCACAAGATAATGCTTCCTCCAAGTAGTAGTGGGGGAGAGGTTGTCTCAATTAAAGAGGGTGATTTAACAATTAAGGATACCGTTGCAGAGATAAAGAGCAAAGATGGAAAGATAGAAGAAATTAAGATGACTCAAAAGTGGCCAATTAGAGAAAAGAGACCTTTTAGTCAAAAGATTGTTCCCAAAGACCTCCTTGTCACAGGACAAAGAGTAATTGACACCTTCTTCCCGGTTACCAAGGGTGGTACAGCAGCCGTTCCCGGACCATTTGGAAGTGGAAAAACAGTCGTATTACATCAAATTGCCAAGTGGGCTGATGCAGATATTATTATCTTTGTCGGTTGTGGTGAAAGAGGAAACGAGATGACCGATGTCTTGAAGGAGTTTCCAGAACTTAAGGATCCAAAAACAGGCCGTCCACTTCTTGAAAGAACCGTGCTCATCGCAAATACATCCAATATGCCGGTAGCGGCAAGAGAAGCTTCTGTGTATACCGGGATAACAATTGCCGAATATTTTAGAGACATGGGATATAATGTCGCTCTTATGGCCGATTCTACATCACGATGGGCAGAGGCATTAAGAGAGATCTCCGCTCGCCTTGAAGAGATGCCGGGAGAAGAGGGATATCCGGCCTATCTTGGATCAAGAACTGCATCATTTTATGAAAGAGCCGGATATGTTAAGTGCTTAGGATCAAAAGACCGTGAAGGTTCACTTACCGTAATTGGTTCTGTTTCTCCTCCCGGAGGAGATCTTTCTGAGCCTGTTACACAAAATACCCTAAGAACCGTAAAGGTTTTCTGGAGCTTAGAGGATAGATTGGCATACGCAAGACACTTCCCGGCAATTAATTGGCTAAATAGCTATTCTCTCTATATGGACAACCTCAAAGACTATTTTGAAGAAAAAGGAGGAGATGGATTTTTACAGGAGAGAGAAGATGCGATGAGAATATTAAATGAGGAATCAAGGCTTGAGGAGATTGTTCGTCTTATCGGATTTGAATCTCTTTCGAGTAGAGATAAATTAATTATGGAGACGGCAAGAGCTATTCGTGAAGACTTTTTGATGCAAAACGCTTTTGATAATGCAGATACATTCACATCCTTCAGAAAACAAAAGAAGATGCTTGAAATGATTATCTCTTTTTATAAAAAAGGTCAAGAGCTTCTAAGTTCCGACGAGAGTATCGATAATGTCTTAAATCTTCCAGAAAAGGCGGAGCTTGCAAAAGCGAAGTTTATAAATGAAGATGATATAAAGTAATATGCTAAAATACAAAGGAATAAAAGAGATTGCCGGTTCTTTGATTGTTGTAGAAGGAGTATCCAATGCAAAATACGAAGAATTGGTAGAAGTTGAACTGCCCGATAATTCAAAAAGAGTTGGAAGGGTTTTAGAGGCAAGTGCCGGTAAAGCGCTGGTACAGATGTTTGAAGAGACAAGAGGTCTTACTCCCGAATCTTCAAAGGTATCTTTTTTAGGAAAAACAATGACACTGGAAGCATCAGAAGAGATGCTTGGAAGAGTTTTTGATGGGTCGGCAAAACCTCTTGATGGACATCCCTACCCGATATTAGAAAAAAATCTTGATATTAACGGTAGTCCGATTAATCCCTACTGTAGAGAGTATCCAGACAACTTTATTCAGACAGGTATTTCATCAATCGATGCACTAAACACTCTTGTGCGAGGACAAAAACTTCCCATATTTTCGGCATCAGGCCTTCCACATTCATTACTGGCAACCCAGATTGCAAGACAAGCTAAAATTGCCGGTAATTTTAGTATTGTATTTGGTGCAATGGGTATTACTTTTGAAGAGTCAAGATTTTTTATTGAAGAATTCAAAAAGACAGGTGCACTATCAAGATCGACTCTCTTTATAAATACTGCGGCAGATCCTGTAATAGAACGAATTACTCTCCCTAGACTTGCACTAACGGCAGCCGAATATCTCGCATTTGAAAAAGACTATCATGTGCTCGTAATCTTAACCGATATGACTAACTACTGTGAGGCTCTAAGAGAAGTTTCTGCAGCGAGAAAAGAGGTGCCCGGCAGAAGAGGTTATCCGGGCTATCTCTATACAGATCTTGCATCAATATATGAACGTGCAGGTCTAATTCAAGGCAAAAAGGGTTCCGTGACACAAATTCCGATTCTTACTATGCCGGAAGACGACAAGACTCATCCTATCCCTGATCTTACCGGATACATTACAGAAGGACAGATTATGCTTTCAAGAACACTTTACCAACAAGGAATTTATCCACCAATAGATGTCTTGCCAAGCCTTTCACGATTAAGAGACAAGGGGATAGGCGACAAGAAAACAAGAAAAGATCACCCGGGGCTTGCAAATCAGCTTTTTGCATCGTATGCTCGTGGACAGGAGATAAAAGAGTTAACGGTAATCTTAGGGGAATCATCTCTATCTGAAACAGACAGAGCATATCTCCGTTTTGCTGAAAAATTTGAAGAAAAATTCTTAACTCAAGACCTGTATGAAAACAGAGAGATTGAAGAAACCTTAATGCTGGGATGGGAGTTACTTTCAATTTTACCAAAAGAAGAATTAAAGAGAGTCAAAGAAGAAGATATGGAAAAATACCTAAACAAAGAACAAAATGAAACTAAAAGTTAATCCGACAAGACAAGAACTTCTAAAGATTAAGAAGAGATTAAAGACAGCTCAGTCCGGTCATGATCTTCTTAAAGAGAAGCTTGATGGATTAATGCAAGAATTTCTCGGAAACATTAGAGAGCTCCAAAAACTTAGAGAAGGCCTAGGAGAAAAGATATCGCCCGCATTTTATCATTTTTTTCTTTCTGCAAGCAGAGCCGGACAAGAAGAGACAGAAAACCTAATTAGTCATCTTCCTCTTGCTGATGTCAATCTCACTTTTAGGAACATAATGGGCGTCCAGATTAGAGAGGGGAATGTAGTAAACAGAGAAAAGCTAGAAGAGAGTAAGATATCTCTACATTCTGTTGATAGCGATCTGTATCGCTCAAAAGAAGATATATCTGCAATTCGTAATAATTTAATTAACTACGCAAATCTAACAATTAAAATTCGTCTATTAGCTGAAGAAATTGAAAAGACGAGAAGAAGAGTCAACTCTTTAGAGCATGTCTATATCCCGGAAATGATGAGAGTGAGAAAATATATATCTCAAAAATTAGAAGAGAGAGAGCGCTTTGACAGGACTGTTATCCTCAAACTTAAAGAGATAATGAGCTAAATCATATCCTATAACACAAAAAGATATCTAATGATAATAGTTTTCGTTATCAACTCTTTGTGTTATGCTACAATTACCATTTAAGAAAGTAGAATATGAAAGAATCATATCTTTATAAAAAGCTATTAAATAAAAGAGTAAGGTGCAAAACATGTGCTCACTTCTGTACTATTTCAAATCAAGGAAGAGGTTTTTGCGGAATGCGAAAAAACGAAAACGGAAAGCTATTTGCTCTTAATTACAACAAGGTAGTCGCACTGGATATTGATCCGATAGAAAAAAAACCTTTATTCCATTTCTTGCCGGGGACAAAGACTCTCTCCTTGGCCACTCCGGGCTGTAATTTTCGCTGTATGAATTGTCAAAACTTCAGATTGTCACAAGAATATGAAGAGATCTCTTCTCTTAAAGGTGAGGTTCAGGGAGAAAAGGTTGTTGAAATAGCTCTTCAAAAAAAGGTGCCTTCGCTCTCTTATACTTATACCGAACCGACAATATTTCTAGAATATGCGATTGATACGATGAAACTTGCAAAAGAGAAGGATCTAAAAAATATCTGGGTCTCTAATGGTTTTCTCTCCAAGAAAACTATAGAGATGATTGCACCATACCTTGACGCTATAAATATTGATATAAAGAGTTTTTCGAATAGTTTTTATAAAAAAAATTGTAATGCATCTCTTTTACCAATTTTAAGAACAGCAAAGCTGTTAAAAGATAGAGGTGTATGGGTAGAGATAACCACCTTAATTATTCCGAATCTCTCAGACAAAAAAGATAATCTAACAAAGATTGCTCGCTTTATAAAGAGAAAACTCGGTAAAGATACTCCTTGGCATATAAGTAGATTTACACCCTCCATCTCATGGAAGCTAAAAGATATTCCAGAAACTCCTCTTAAAAGCTTGGAAGATGCATATAATATCGGGAAAAAAGAGGGTCTAAATTATATCTATGTCGGTAACACAGGAAAAGCAATCTTTTCAGATACAAGCTGTCCTTTTTGCGGAAAGACAGTTGTAAAAAGAAGTGGCTACAATGTTAAGATACTTACAAAAGACTCAATTTGTCCAGACTGCAACAATAAGATGGAGTTATTATAAAATTTAAAGTGATACACAATACACAAAAAGATGTCTATTAAATTTGCCTGTATTGCACCACATCCACCGCTCCTCCTCCCTTCTGTATCCAAAAAAGAAGAGAGGAAGAAGCTGAGTGATACGATAGATGCTCTCTCTTTTTTAAGAAAAGAGTTAGAGAGTAAAGAAGTTGATAAAATTATTATCTCTTCACCTCACGATGATTGGGGCTTTTCTGTTCCTCTATTTTATCTTGCAAAAAACTTTAATGGAAAAATTGACAAAATATTAATAGGCTCAGGTGACCTTAAAGAAGAGTTTTTAAAAGGAAAAAGGTATTATCTTTCAGAATTAGAAGATAATAGTGATGAGATAGCTCTTATTGCTTCCGGAGATACTTCACACTGCCTAAGAGAGAATGGCCCTTACGGCTTTCATCATGATGGTCCAAGTTTTGATAAAATGTTAATTAAGTCATTAAATGATAAGGATGTTGATACTCTTACAAGGCTAGATAATCTCTTCCCAGAGGCTCTAGAATGCGGTCTAAGACCAATCTTATTCCTTTTAGGAGTACTAGAGGCTTCAGAAAAAAAATATAATCCTGAAGTACTAGCATATCAGTATCCTTTTGGAGTAGGATATCTTACGGTTAATTTTAAAATATATGAATAGATATGTAGAGCTTGCCAAAAGTGCAGTTGAAAAATTTATAAAAGATAAGATTGTAATTAAGCCTGACAAAGAAAGATACAAAGATCTCTTGACAGAGAGGGGGGCTGTTTTTGTTAGTATTCTTTCAAAAGAGGGTCATCTAAGAGGTTGTATCGGAACATATCTTCCTGCAAAAGAAAATATTGCAGAAGAGATTATTGATAATGCGATATCAGCAGCTACAAGAGATGGGAGGTTTCCGGAAATAAAAAAAAGTGACTTGCCTAATCTGAAATATTCCGTATATATACTGGAAAAACCTCAACTAATTAAAGAGATATCAAATCTTGATCCGAAAAGATACGGCATTCTGCTAAAAACAGACCTTAAAAAAAGCTCTCTTCTCCTTCCTGACTTACCCGGAATAGATAGTCCGGAAGAACAGTTCTCTATTGCTTGTCAAAAAGGTGGAATAGATCCTAATTTGGAAAAGGTAGATATCTATTTTTTTAAGGCAAAAAGATACGATTAATTGTCATCTTTCTAATTTGTCATTCTTTCGATTTTGTGATATATTGTTTTCGATGAAAGCATCAGGTTTTATAAAATTTCTTATATTTTCTTTTTTTGGAGTAATAATTTTTATCTCCGGTTTTTATTTTGGGCAAAAAGAGAGAGTTTTTGTAAATCCTTCCGCTGAACTGGATTTTTCTCTTTTTACAGAGGCATATTATCTTTTGCAAGAAAATTTTCCGGGATTTGAAGAGGTTAGTGAGAAAGAAAAAATTCACGGAATAATTAGAGGTTTTGTAAACTCACTAGGCGACGCCCACACCAGTTTCTTTGACAAAGAGCAGAGTAAAATCTTCTTAGATGATGTTTCGGGAGAATTTGAAGGAATCGGCATAGAGATAGGTATCAGAGAAAATAAATTAAAGGTAATTTCTCCCTTAAAAGATACTCCTGCAGATAGAGCGGGGCTTAGGCCGATGGATGTAATTACCAAAATTGACGGAGAGTCAACAACAGGAATAACGATTGAAGAGGCGGTCCAAAAAATTAGAGGGCAGAGAGGAGAAGAGGTAGTTCTAGAAATTTATCGAAATGAAGAAAAAAGAAGTGTCAGTATTGTTCGTGATGTAATTAAAATTCCTTCGCTCTCTTGGCAGATAATTGAGGATAATATTGCTCATATTGAACTTTTTCATTTTCATGGAAACATTACACAAGAATTTTCTACTATTTCACGTGAAATAGTAGAAAGCCCTGTCCAAAAGATTATTTTGGATTTGAGAAATAATCCCGGGGGCCTTTTGGGAACCTCAGTTAATATATCCAGCTATTTTCTTGAAAAGGGAGATGTTGTTGTAATTAAGACTCAAGCAACGCAAAATGAAGATCAGGATCTGCTCAGAGCAAGAGACGCAAGACCTACTTTGAGAGACTATCCTGTTGTTGTTTTAATTAATGAAGGAAGTGCTTCTGCTGCAGAGATATTAGCCGGAGCCTTACGTGATAACAAGGGCGCCAAATTGATTGGGATGCCATCTTTTGGAAAAGGCTCAATTCAGGCGATACATGACCTAAAAGACGGCTCAACATTAAAAATAACAGAAGAGTATTTTCTTACCCCAAACAGAAATGCAATTAATGAAGAAGGTCTTGTGCCCGACATAAAGATAGAGATAACTGAAGAAGACATAGAAAGGGAAGAAGATCCTCAGCTTGAAAAAGCAATAGAAGTGATAAAAGAGGAAAGCCAGTAATTTATTTGATTTTGTTCTGAAAAATTACAAGAAAAACTGCTACAGAATTAAACGATAATAATCTATTCTTAATTCAAAAAAACAATATAACTATTAAAAATATGAAAATAATTTTATTAAAGGATGTAAAGAATCTTGGTAAAAAATTTGAGATTAAGGATGTTTCTGATGGATACGGAAGAAACTTTTTACTTAAGAATAATTTAGCAAAAATTGCGACAGAAAAGGAAATTAATCGACTAAAGACAGAAAAAGAAAAGGAAGAAAGGAGGAGAGAGGAGGAGCTAAAAAAACTAAAAGAGAATGCGAAAAAAATAGATGGGCTTATTTTGGAGATTGGTGTAAATGTTGGTGAAAAAGAGCAGCTATTTGAATCTATTTCTGCACAAAAGATTGCAGAAGAGCTGGGTAAAAAAGGTTTTGAGGTCAGAAAAGATCAAATTGAATTAGATAAACCGATTAAAGATCTTGGAGAACATTCCGTCAAAGTAAAATTTAAAGAAGATATAGCTTCTGAAATTAAGCTATCTGTTGTTAAAGAAAAATAACTAAAATGGATAGAAAATATATCTTTGTCGTTGGTGGGGTAATGTCGGGAATAGGGAAGGGGATTACAACATCTTCTATTTTACGCATCCTTAAATCAAAAGGTTTTAGCGCTACGGCAATGAAGATAGATCCGTATGTCAATGTTGATGCTGGTACAATGAGCCCCACGGAACACGGAGAAGTATTTGTAACAGATGACGGTGCAGAATGTGATCAAGATATCGGTAATTATGAAAGATTTTCCGGAGAAGATTTAACAAAAGACAACTACTTAACTACCGGAAAGGTCTATCAGACCGTAATAAATAAGGAGAGAAATCTTGAATACAACGGAAAATGTGTTGAGGTTGTTCCCCATATTCCAAATGAAGTTATATCCAGAATAAAGAGAGCGGGAGCGGTGACTGACTCTGATTTTGTTTTAATTGAAATCGGCGGAACAATAGGGGAGTATCAAAATCTTCTATTTTTAGAGGCTGCGAGAATGATGAAGCTCAAAAATCCATCAAGTGTCCTTGTGGTTTTAGTAAGTTATCTGCCTATTCCAAAGACGATTGGCGAGATGAAGACAAAACCGACACAAAGCGCAAGCCGTCTTCTAAATGAAGCAGGCATTCAACCGGATATCATAGTAGGAAGATCATCAATGCCGATTGATAATATAAGAAAGAGAAAGATTTCAACTTTTTGTAATATTGATCCGGAAGATGTAATCTCTGCCCCCGACACAGATTCAATTTATGATGTTCCGCTCCTTTTTGAAAAGGAGAAAATGGGTGAAAGAATCCTAAAAAAAGTCGGAAAAAGTGTTAAAAGAAAGAGAGAAGGACTATCTGAGTGGAAAAATTTCATTGAAAAGAAAAATAACGCAAAAAAAAGAGTAAAAATAGCGATTGTCGGTAAATACTTTGAGACAGGGGACTTTGTACTAACAGACTCCTATATATCCGTTATTGAGGCAATTAGGCATGCTTGTTGGAAAAACAACAGCAAAGAGGAGATATCATGGATTAATTCTGAAAAATACGAAAAAAATAAAAAGAAAGTAGAAGAACTATCGCATTATGACGGAGTCATTGTCCCCGGAGGATTTGGAGATAGGGGAGTAGAGGGAAAAATTATTGCGGCAAATTTCTGCAGAGAAAAAAAGATACCTTTTTTAGGCCTCTGTCTCGGTATGCAGATTGCCGTCATTGAATTTGCAAGAAATGTCTGTAAATTAAAAGATGCAAATTCAACCGAGTTTTCTAAAAAGTGTAGTCATCCTGTAATTGACGTAATGGAAGATCAAAAGGAGCTTCTAAAGAATAATAGATACGGTGGAACGATGCGCCTTGGGGCATACGAGTGTAAAATAGCTTCAAAAACAGTTGCCCAAAAAATTTATAAAAAAAGAGATATTAGCGAAAGACACCGTCATCGATTTGAAGTAAATAACTATTTTAGGCCGATACTGGAAGAAAATGGCCTAACTATTTCAGGAGTAAATCCGCAACACGACTTAGTAGAGATTATCGAAATAAAAAAGCACCCTTTTTATTTTGGAGTGCAATTTCATCCGGAATTAAAGTCAAAACCGCTTACCGGACATCCTATCTTTAATTATTTTGTAGATATCGCTATAAAACGCTAACGACCTTAACTCTTTTCTTTCTTCCGTCATAGCGAGTCTTGTTTCTGGTAGAAAAACTGACAACTCCTTCTTTTATTGCGTAAATGGTATCATCTCTACCTTTTTTGACGTTTTTACCCAAAATAAACTTTGTTCCTCGCTGTCTGATAATTACTTCGCCAACTTTAACTTTTTGTCCACCATAAAGCTTAACCCCAAGATACTTTGGTTTTGAATCTCTACCAGTCTTGACTGTACCGGATGATTTTGTTGTAGCCATACTTTTTTCCTATTTACTATTTTTATATCTCAAAAGACAACCAAAATGATACCAAAAATAAAAAATTTTGTCAAAGAAAATTACACGAACATCTTGTATCTTATTCTTCTCTTACTAGTTTCCAGTTTTTCATTTTCTATCGGCTTTATAGTAGCAAGATTAGAGGAAAAAGATCCTCTTATTTTTGAAGAGATATTTTCTGAAGAAGAGATTAATGAACTCTTGGAATAGTTTTCTATAAACTATTTTTTTATTTCTGTCAAACAATACAACAAATTACCCCTCGTACACCCCGGGGGTGTACGAGAGGGGAGGTGGGGGAGGAGTTTATTCTTTCATCTCTTTTCCACTATGAAATTTTTGATGAACTTCTCTTAATTTTTGACTCGTGATATGAGTATATATCTGTGTTGTGGCTATATTTCTATGACCTAAAAACTCTTGAATAAGTCTCAAATCGACTCCTTGTGCCAAGAGATCGGTAGCATAAGAGTGTCTTAGGGTGTGTGGCGTTGTTGTTAGGGGTAATCCGGCCTTTTTTACATATTTTTTAACGATACTCTCTACAGATCTAGGAGTTATTCTTAAAGAAGCGTCTTTTGGACCACGATACCTTATAAATAGTGCTTTTTCTTTATCCTTTCTCTTTTTTAGATAATTATAAATCGCCCTGACAGTACGTTCTGAAAAATAGACAATTCTAGGATGCCCACCCTTACCGATTATTGAAACTTCAAGAGTTTCTGGCTTTTCTCTTATCTTTATCTGTTCACGATTTAAGCTAACAAGCTCGGCGACCCTGAGCCCTGTAGAGAAAAAGGTTTCCAGTATTGCACGGTCTCGCAGGCCAGTTTTTGTCTTATTGTTTGGAGTAAGAAGAAGCTTTTCTATCTGCTTTAAATCAAGAAACTTTACAGTCTTTTCTTTAGACTCTTTGGCAAGCTTTACTTTTTCCGAGGGAAGTGATTGGATATTTCTATCTGCAAAATAATTTAAGAGCGCCCTTAGTGCAATCAGATAATAATTCCGAGTTCGCTTTGTGATTGGTTCTCCTTTTCTCTTATTTAATCTTTTTGAAAGATAGACACGATATTTCCAAACATGCTCATCGGTTAGCTGATGTGGCTTTAAGTCTCTTAGATTATTTTCTTCCAAGAAAAGTATAAAGCTTTTTAAGAACCTTGAATAGGTCTCCTGAGTCTTATTAGAGACACCTTTTTCTATATCCAAAAATTCAAAAAAGCGAGGTATATTTTCAATAATAGGCGAATTTTCTTTTTTCATAAATAGATTGATTTTAGATTGTCTAAAATAAAAATCTAAAATTTATTTCGTCTAATCCTGATTGTAGTTATAATAAGATAATTATCTTTTAAGGTATTAATTACAATTATCTAAAAAAGACAGATTCTCACAATTTTTGCAAATGGAGAGAGGTTAGCTTAAATACTTCGGTAAAGTTGTCTTATGCGAAGTATAATCGATATATCACCCTCTGTCAATATCTCTCTCTTTTTTAAAAAAACAGCAATAAGCTTAAGTCTTACTAATAAATCAATTTATAAATCTGCTTTGCCTTTAAGGTTTATATATACTGTAATAAAGATAAGATAGATAACAAAAATTTAAAAACTACAATACTCTTTGGGCTCTTTATAAAAAAGTACTGACTACCAACTATTTAATCCCTTTTAGGCTTTCTATTGCCATTCTGAGCCGCTCTATCGTCATTTCCGGTCCCATTACCCATATTATCTCAAAAGGACCCGCAGAGGCCTTTTTACCGCTTAACGCGACTCTAGCAGGCCACAAGAAGACCCCTTTATTATCATTCTTATCAGCCTCTCTAATTAAGCCTTCTTTTATGGTTTCAAGATCCCACCTTTTTATCGACTCTACAAGGCTGATGCAGTTTTGGAGCTGTCTTATCGTATCTTCAGGGCTAGCCTCTTTCCATAGAAGTAGTTTCGGATCATAGTCTAGTTTTTTAATAAAAAAATAGTCCGTTAAAAGAGGCACCTCTGAAAGGAGCTTTATTCTTTCCTGATACAGGGAGATTATATCCTTTATTTTTCGAAAATTGATATCTTCGTCTCTCTGAGGGGCATAATACTCTCCTTCTCCTTTTTTTGTAATTAATTTTTCGGAAATAAGATATGGAACTACTATTTCGGTTAGCTTTTCTAGTTCCATATTTCTAATATAATATCCGTTAATTGATGTCAATTTATCAATATTGAACACCGCTCCCGATTTTTGACATCTGGAGAAAGAAAATTTCTCAATAATCTCTTCTTTTGAATATATCTCTCTTTCTCCTCCCGGATTCCATCCTAAAAAAGATATAAAGTTAATAAGTGCTTCAGGGAGATAGCCTTTTTCTTTATATTCAAAAAGAGAAACTGACCCATGCCTCTTACTCAACTTACTCTTGTCATTTCCCAATATTAGCGGTAGATGTGCATATTCGGGTATCTCAATTCCTAGCGCCTGCTGAATTGCAATCTGTTTGGGAGTGTTTGAAATATGATCCTCACCACGGATAACATGAGTTATCTTCATCTCGTAATCATCAACCACACAAGCAAAATTATAAAGCGGGAAAAAGTTTTCTTTACCAATAACAAAGTCACCACCGAGCTCTCCACTGCTAAAACTAACACTGCCTCTGATCCGGTCATCAAATTTGATAATCTCATTTTCCGGAAGGCGGAGCCGAATTACATATCTTTCCCCATCTCTAATCCTCTTATCTTGCTCTTTAATAGGCAAATTTCGACAAGTGCCGGAATACTTGTGAGCTATCTTATTTTTTTCACTCTCTTCTCTCTCTTTTTCTAGCTTTTCTTTAGAGCAAAAACAGTAATAGGCTCTCTCTTCTTCTATCATCTTCATTAGGTATCTCTTATATATATCTCCTCTTTCGCTCTGTCTATATGGACCATAGTCTCCTCTTTCTTCGTCTTCAAAAACCCCCTCCTCCCAAGTCATGCCAAGCCAAGATAAACTTCGCATAATGTCTTCTTCGTATATCTTTTTTGACCTTTCTCTGTCTGTATCTTCTATTCTCAAAACCAACACTCCTTTCTCTTTTTGCGCGTAAAGATAGTTAAAAAGAGCTGCTCGTGCCGAACCGATATGAAAGCTCCCCGTAGGAGAAGGAGCAAATCTAAGCCTAATTTTTTCTTCACTTTTTTTATTCATTTCTTGTAAGGTATTCTTTAATATATGCGGCGATAATCCCTCCTGCTCGCGGTCTCGCAAAATATTTTGAATTCTCCTCCATCACTCTTATCTGTTTTATAGGAGAAAAAAGCTCTTTTATTTTGCTTAGAAAAAAGCGTGATGTCAGATTTGTCTCTTCTAAGACTACAGCCGACTTGGTGCTCGCATAAAGATATGCATTTCTTAACTGATGATTTTGGGCTGACTCTGTAAGCGGTAAAAAGATTGCGGCCTTATTATTTGCGGCAATCTCAAATATGCTTCCTGATCCTGCTCTACTCACAATGAGGTCTGCGCACTTATACGCATGCTTTAATTTTTCTTCATCAAAAAAGTCAAATAGATGATAGCTTTCTTTAAGCTTTTCATCATTTATAACCGCATTTGATTCTGCAAAAACGGCCTTGTAATTATTTTTCCCACACTGATGAATAATTTCAAAATCTTGTAAAAAGCCGGTAAGAGCGGATAAAAAGAGATCATTTATTCTTTCACTGCCTTGAGAACCTCCAATGATCACGATAACAGGTTTTTCTGCTTTCAGTTTAAAAAGCTCTGCTCCTTTCTTCTTATCTCCCTCCAATATCTCTTCACGAATAGGATTTCCTACGACAAGCATCTTTTCTGTTTCTACTCCTTCAGTTTTGGGAAAAGAGGTAAAAATTTCCGCAAAAAATTTTTGCAGCAACTTGTTTGTCGCTCCAAGAACGGCATCAGATTCATGCAGTAAGAGTGGTATATTGAAGAATCTACCCATAATAACAATTGGAAAAGAGCCGTATCCCCCTTTGCTAAAAATCAGATCCGGTGAGATGATATAGATATGCAAAAATGACTGAATAATCCCTAACGGAATACGAAATACTATATCTAAAAAGTCCTGAATTCTGGTCTTAAAACCGCCATACCTCCTCACCTTCCCTGTTGAAATATATCTTATCTCAATCCCCTCTTTCTCCATATATTCCTTGGAGATGGTGTCTTGTGGGCCAATATAATACAATAAGAGAGTTTCCGTTGGTAAAATTTTTTTTAATTCCCGGATAATAGCGATAAGAGGAAAAATATGTCCTCCCGTTCCTCCTCCGGTAAAAATTATCTTATGTTTTTTGGGCTTGCTCATATGTCAATTATATCACTTTTTTTTATAACAGGAAGCATTAAGCAGAATACCGACAGCTGCAAGTTCTGCAATAAGGTGTGATTTTCCATAACTTATAAAAGGGAGTGGAATTCCCGTAAACGGAAAAAGACCGAGCATGACACCGATATTTATTGCTGTCTGGGTAAATATCCATGTCGATATTCCAATTGCCAAAAGTCTTGCAAAGTTGTTTTTATTATCTTTTGCAATCAAAAATCCACGCCAAAAAAATGCCAAAAAGAGAAAAATAATAAGGGTTGCGCCGATAAAGCCCATCTCTTCTCCGATAATGGCAAAGACTGAATCTGTCGCCGGAAAAGGAAGAAATCCAAATTTTTGCCTGCTCATTCCAAGACCCAATCCAAAAAACCCCCCTGATCCGATTGCAATAAATGCTTGTCTAATATGATATGTAGAGCTTAAGGGGCTAATATCAACATTAAAGAGACTGCTTATTCTCTCCCATCTATAAGAGCTAAACTTTATAAATAAAAAGAAAAGAGCGGAGCTCCCCGCAGCAAGCAGCACAGTATGCCACAGAGGCGTTCTTGCTGTAAAATAGACTACAAATCCGGAAAAGAGAATTACGCCAAGAGTGCTTAAATCAGGCTGATTTATTAGCAAAGCTCCAATTATTCCTGAAACAATAACAAAAGGTAGAAGCGTCTTTGTTGGTGGTAGGCTCTTGTTTTTTCCTCTCTGTTCTCCTCGTGCAACAAGCCAACTTACAACATAAAGTATAAAAGTTAATTTGAGGAATTCTGATGGTTGAAACGATAGTTGACCAAGATGCAACCATCTTGACCCACCCCTTATCGGCTCTGAAAATCCGGGCAAAAATATCATTCCGACCAATAAAATATTTAAAAACAAAAGATAGGGGCTCCATTTTTGAATTATATTTAACGGAGTCTTAAAAAGTAAAATGCCTAAAAATATCCCGGGCACAAGCCCTAGCAAAATCTGTTGTGATATTCTGTTTGCGTCTCCAACCGTAGCAGCACTTGCCAATGCAAAAAGTCCCAATAAAATAATAAGGAATACAATTCCGAGTAAAATAATATCCGGACTCTTATGTTTTACCCTGCTCACGAACATATCTCTTAAAAAGTTCTCCTCTTTCTTTATAATTTTTAAACATATTAAAGCTGGCAAATCCCGGAGACAGAAGGCATGATTTTTCCTTTGTAGTATTATTAAAGCAATGCTGAACTGCCTCCTTCATATCTCCTGCATAAAATACAATTTTTCCTAATTCGGTTATCCCTTTTTCAAAATCCTTCGGACTTCCTTTAAAGATAACTATATTTTGAATATCGCTTTCTTTTAGTGCATCAATAAGCTTAGGGTAATCTCCTCCTTTATCTACTCCACCTACAACCAGTGTTTGAATGTTTTTTAAAGAATTAATCGCATTTATAGTTGCTTCCGGAATTGTTGCTGCTGAGTCATTGTAAAAAGATATTCCCTGATATCTTCCTAAAAACTCGGTTCTGTGTGGAAGTCCCCCAAACTCGGTTATCGTCTTTTCGTAAATATCTTTTTTAATCTTCAAAAGCTCGCTGAGATAAATAATAGGTTCAATAGATACCATAATCCCCTTCTCTCTTTTCGTGCTGTCAAATGGTATCTTTTTGGCAATGGATCTCTCCGCGATTATTCTTACATACTCATTATCTTTGTCATATATCAAAAAGTCTTCTTTCTTTTGAAATTCGGTAATCTTAGCTTTTGCTTCCATATATTCTTTAAAGCTGGTGTGGTTATCTAGATGATCCTTGAATATGTTTAGAATAATTGCAATATGTGGACTCTTCTTTATTGTAGCAAGTTGAAAGCTTGAAAGCTCATAGACAAAAAAATCCACTCTCTTAGAGTCCTTCAGAAAAGATAGTGCCGGCATTCCTATATTCCCGACTAATTGAGCAGAAAAACCGTTATTTTTAAGCAGATTATAGATAAGATGTGCCGTAGTACTTTTTCCCTTTGTTCCGGTTATTCCTATAATGTTTCCTTTGCAGTTTGATAAAAAGATGTCACTCTGAGATGTTAATACCTGATGCTTATCAATTTTAAGTGCTGATAATGGAATGCCGGGTGATTTAACAATTACATCATAATCTTTTACGGCAGCAAGATAACTCCTTCCAAGATGAAGAGTTACTCCACTCTTTAATACCTGTTTTGTTTTCGGTCCAAAATCATCAAAAGAGAGTTTGTCTGCTACTCCAAGTGCAGAATAATCTATATTTTGCTTAAAAAATGACAAACTATCCAGCCCCTCTTCGCCTGCGCCAAGAATCAATACCTTTTTTTTATAAAATTTAGAAAGCAGTGTCATATTACAAGAATAGCATTTTTAATCGTTAGTTCAAACAGAATTATAAGAGAAGGTGAATCAAAACACCAACAATCCCCATTAAAGCGCTAACGACCCAAAAACGCATCGTTATCTTGTGTTGAGGCCATCCGATTGCTTCAAGATGATGATGAAGCGGAGCTGCCAAAAAAACCTTCTTGCCTCTAAATTTTTTTGATAATAGTTGAATAATTACGGATAGAGATGTGATTATTAAGGGAAAAGCAATTATCGGTAAAACAAAGACCGCTCCGGTTAAAAATGCGACTACTGTCACTGTCGTTGTGAGTCCGATAATACCGGTCTCCCCCATATAAAATCTTGCCGGTGGAATATTAAACCACAGAAAGACTAAGACGCTACCAACAATGGCAATACAAAAGGCAGCCAAATTTAGCTGTCCTTGTAAAAAAGAAATTATAGTATATGCACTAAAAATGGAGATAAATACTCCTCCCGCAAGTCCGTCAATTCCATCGATAACTCCCCCACTATAAATTGCCACCATAACAATTATAAAAAAAGGAATATAAAAAACTCCAAGACTCACCTCTTCCAAAAAAGGAAGATAAATAGATTCTTGACCTAAACGAAAATAAAACCACCATGCCCCAATAAGTCCGATTACAGTAACCAGAATAATTCTATAACGCAAGCCCAATCCCTCTCCGAGACCGTCTTCGGCTCTCCTCCAAATCTTTCTTAAAAAAATATTTCTAGGATTTCTAACAATTTGCAGTAAATCATCAGAAAGACCGACAAGCGAAGCTGAAATAAGAGTAAAGAGAGGAAGCCATGTCTGATCTCTACTTAAGAAGTCAAACTTTTCAATCCAAAAAAAATCAAAAAGATTTGATAGAAAAAAGAGTAAAAGAGCAAGAAAAGAGACAGAGCACCAGATAAGCAACCCTCCAATTCGTGGAACTTTTGTCTCTTTTTCTGAATGAAATTTGTTGAAATATCTTGCCTCTTTCCCATCAATAGAGATTGCTTTGTTTTTCTTTTTCCATAGCTTATTTTCAAAAAGAAAGCTTGTCAAAGAGGGCGTTAGAGCAGAAGCGAGTAATACCGCAAAGACTCCTACCGCAAAAACCTTTACCAAATCAACTACAAAATCATCACCATACATATTTACTAAAAACTATATGCTTTATAAGTGTAATTAATCAACTTTTCCATCTCCTTAAATCTATCTTCCGTGCCAAGAACAACATTGACAATGTAGCCGTCTTTTTTCGGAGATGATAGAACAATAATAAGACATCCCTTGGATGCTAAGGTAAATCCGGTTTTACCTCCGATTATATAATCTTGCCAATCGTTTTTGTTGTTATGTAAAAATTGATTCGTATTAAATGATTCGTAATAAATCGTCTTATCGGGAGAATAGAGATTATAAGACCTATGCATTGAGATTTCAAAAATATCATCATTATGTAATATTATATTTTTTGCAAAGATAGCAAGGTCACTGGCAGTAGAATAGTTATAATCGCTTACGGTATCAAGTCCACTTGCATTGATGAACTGAGTATTATTCATCCCCATCTCTTCCGCCTCTCTGTTCATCATCTCAACAAATAACTCAACGCCCCTATTTTCATCACTGCTTTTCAAAAATCTATCACTAATCATCGCAAGCGCAAACGCTGCGCTATTATTAGACTCAATAATCATCGGATAGAGCATCTCCAAAACTTTTGTCTCTTCCCATGCTCTAAAGTCTCGAAACTCAGAGTGGGTTAAGATATCGTTTTCACTAATTCCTACTTCTTCATCCAAATCATAATATTTTAAGACAATAACCGCTGACATTAATTTGCTTATACTTGCAATCGGCAAACGTTCTTCTATATTCATTTCATAAAGATTTCTCTCGTTTCCATCTTTGTCAAAATAGTATGAAATTGCGGCTCTTGCATTAATATCAGCATCCAAATCTTTTTCACCGATATATTCCGGATATTCTTTAGTCTTCTCCTCCGATACTTCTATCTCTAAGTCATCTTCATTTGAAAAAGAAGACACAAAGAAAAAGAGAGCGACAGATAAACAGATAGCAAAGACAGGAATGAGTATTGCTCTATTTTTTATAAATCTTTCTTTCATCTTTTAAAAATTTCCACTACTAAGCCTCGTGGTAAGAAAATTACATCTCTTTTCTCTTTCTATTGAGATTGAAGATGTCTATTGATTTTATCCAGTATCTCTCTTGGAGTGTGGTTTGTTTTGATTAGATACTCCTTTGCTCCCAAAGCTTTTGCCTTCTCCTTTGAATCTGCATCATCATAATTTGAAAAAGCAATTACCTTTATCTCCTTAGTCTCCTCCATCTTTCTCAAGTTTTCCAAAAAATCAATTCCGTTTGCTCTTGGTAGAAGTATATCAAGTATAATTAAGTCAGGAGTTATCTTCTTGGCAATCTCCAGTCCCTCCTCCGCATCAAGCGCTAAATGAACGTCAAAACCCTCGCTTACAAACTTATCACGATAGATTTCTCCAAGCATCTTTTCATCTTCAACTACAAGTATCTTTTTCATAGATTATAAGGCTTACTAATTATCATCAATTGATAAAGCTTTAAATACTTTTTGATTCTTTATTACATCATGGATGTAGGCTCTCATCTTGTTTAAGTTTTCCTCTTTTTCCTCATCTTTATTTTTACCAGAAATATTAAAGTGCCGATCAACTTCTTCTTCTATCTCTTTATCGGTAACATCAATCCCCTCTTCTTTAGAGATTGTGTGCAAGATAATAGCATAAGCTACATTCTGTTTCGCCTTCTCTTTCCACCCTTCTTTTAGTTCTTCTCTGGTCTTTTTTATCTCTTTTAAGTAATCGTCTATTGTTTTTCCATTTTGTGAAAGCTGATTTTCTACATTCTTTATCATATTATCAAGCTCTTTTTCAACCAAAACCTCTGGAACTTCAAAAGGAGTCTCTTTTCTTATATTTTCCAAAACCTCCACCTTTAGCTTTTCTTTCTCTTTTGCCTTCTTCTCATGAAGCGACCCTTCTCTTATCTTCTCTCTTAATTGATTCAAGTTTTCTATGTTGGGAAAAGAACTTGCAAACTCATCATTAACCTCCGGAAGATTCTTTTCCATTACTGAAATAACTGTTACATCAAAATTAACCTTATCTTTTTTATTACTGCCATCAGCCATATTAGGTATCTCAAGAGAAAATTGTTTAGTGTCACCTGCCTTAGAGCCAATAAGCTCCTTTTCAAAACCGTCAATCACTCCACTTTCACCGCTACCAAGGTCAACTCTAAAATTCTTTTCTTCTATCTTTTTATCACTATCATTCTCAAAAACTCCTTTAAAGTCAATCATAATCGCATCCCCATCTTTTGCGGGTCTCTCTGTCTTTTGCAGAGACGCTTTGCTTTCTTGCATTCTCTTCAAAATTCCATCTATCTCCTTCTCATCTATCTCAATTTCAGATTTTGCCTTTGAGACGGTCTCTTTGGACATCCCCCTATAATCGGGCAACTTGATATCCGGCATTACATAGACAATAGCCTTATAGACCACTTCATTTCCGGGAGCACACTTTACCAAATCAACTTGAGGGCTTGCAACAGTAAAGAGATCATTTTCTTTTATAATTTTAGGATATGTCTCTTCAATCGCTTTTTTTGCAGCTTCTTCAAAGAGCTTTTCTTTTCCAACTGTATTTTCAACAATACTAAGAGGTGCATTTCCCTGACGAAACCCTTTAATATTCATATTAGCCGCAAAATCATTTGCTGTTTTTTCCAAATAAGGCTTCATCTCTTCGGCTAAAATAGTAACCTCAATCTCCTTTTTTGTCTCTGATATCTCTTTTATTTTAAAATCCATTTTTTATTTTACTTATCTTATACATTTTCTGCCTCATTCTATCACAATAAATTTATTTTGCAAAAAAAACGCCAAATTATTTCAAGTGGCGTTTTTTCGTTGTTTTTTACAAATTAAATTCAGATTACTCTTCTCTCTCTTCTTCTATTTCGTCTTCTCCCTCTTCTTCCATTATCTCTTCTGATTCTTCTCTTCTCTCTTCTTCGCCCATCTCTTCTTTCATCTCTTCTACATCCCCTCTCTCTTTGCTTGTATCTTCTTCTACCACCTCTTTTTCTTCACCCATATCTTCCTCCATCTCACTATCCCCCTCTTCTTCCATCTCACTATCTCCCTCTTCTTCCATCATCTCTTCTCCCTCTTCTTTTATCTCTTCCTCAACCATTTCCTCTTCCATCTCTTCTACATCCTCTCTCTCTTTTGTTCCTTCCTTTCCTTCTTTCTTCTCTTTCTGTTTTTGCATTAGATACCAGACAAAGCCGGCTAAAAGAAGAACTATTAAAAATCTTGCATCAAACATATTTTTATTTATTACTTAATAATTGTAGCTATAGTTGACCTTTAAGCTTATCTTCTAATTTATAAATATCTCCTGCCCCCATTATAACTAAAATTTCATCTCCCTGCAATACCGATGCCAAGATATCTCTTGTTTCTTCCATTTTTCCCCCATAAATGGCATTTTTGACACTATTTGCTAGAGCCCTTCCACTCACTTTTTCTATAATCTCTTTTGACTCCCTTCCTTTTACAGAATAGATATCCGTAATTATGGTTATATCAACATTGGGGCAAGACAAGGCTTTTGTAAAATCAGTAAACATACGGTAAGTCCTTTCGTACTGATGAGGCTGAAAAACAAGAATTATTCTTCTTTCAGGATACTTCTCTCCTGCCGCGCTTAGAGTCGCCTTTATCTCTGTCGGATGATGAGCATAATCATTAATAATATCTATCTTTTTCCCACTCTCAAGCATAACTCTTTTTTCTTCAAATCTTCTCCAAGTGCCCTTAAATTTTAAAAGTGAGGATAAAATCCTATCCTCTCTTATTCCGAGCTCTTTTCCGATACGATAAGCACTAACAGCATTATAGAGATTATGCTTCCCAAAAACAGAAAGATTTATCTTTTTAACATAGCTATCTTTTAAAGAATAAGAAGTTACCTTTTTGCCCTTCTTTTCTAATCTTTTTTTTAAAACCTCACTATTTTTATCGTCTTTATTTAAGATAATTTTTCCCATCTTTAAGTTCTCTGTTAGATATTTTTCAAAAGTATCTAGAATGTCGTCAATATCTTTATAATAGTCAAGATGATCTTCTTCAATATTAGAGATAAGAGCAATCTTAGGAAAATAATTTAGTAAAGCGGCCTTATATTCATCCGCTTCGATAAGTAGATACTTAGAGCTTCCCTTAAAATAATTTTTACCTCCGAATTCTTCTAATTTTGTTCCAATAATAACTGTCGGATCAAGCCCTCCCTCAATCATAAGTAGAGCAGTCATCGCGGTTGTCGTACTTTTCCCATGTGTCCCGGAGATAGCAATTGTAAAATACTTTTTTGTAAGCTCTCCAAGAGCCTCTGAATAACTTTGACATCTTATCTTAAGTCTTTTCGCCTCTTTTATCTCCGGATTATCTTTCTTTACGGCATTACTATATACCAAGAGATCCGTCTCCGGAAAAATATTTTTAGCACTATGCTTGTTATATACATCTATTCCTTCTTCTTTTAACTCATCAATAGAACCTGTATCTGATCCTGAAACCCTGTGCCCTTCCGCAAAGTAGTGTCTTGCTAATGAAGATACTCCAATGCCTCCTATTCCTACAAAATGAATATTCATTTAACTGATCACCTTAAATCTTTTAATTGTCCTATACAAAACCTCTCTATTTTTTAATTGGCTCTCCATTAAGCAGAAAGAATTAGTATAAAATTCCAGATTCATAATTTCATCAATTTCTGGTATTTCAAATAATTCATATTTGCGAAAATTCCAAAGGTTTATTCTTCCCAATGTAATGTGCGGAATGAATTCTCTCTCATTATCTTCTTTTTTAATAATATTTAGGGGTTCAATCTTCTCTTTTATTTTTTGATAAAGCATCCTAATCCCCTCCCCTTCAATATTCAAAAAAATCATCTTTGCTTCTCTCTCGTCTTTGGGAAAATATCTAATTTCTTTTAATGCAAGCTTAATAGGCCCACTCTCCTCTATCTCTTCAAGCTGAGAAATTATTTTTTTTAAATCCCCTTCTCTTATTTTTCCAAGAAAAAGCAGAGTGATGTGAAGATTTTCATCCCCGATCCATCTTATCACTTTTTCATCAAATCTATCTTTTAAATCATCTCTTGTCTTTGCAATACCCTTCTTAATATCTTTTGGCAAATCAATTGCGGTAAATACTCGCCTTGTCATAAATTATAAAATATTATTTATTCTACAAAAAGAATACCAAAAAAGAATAAAAATAACAAAATATTTCTTTTCTGTTTTAACTTTTTTATAATTTTATGATATAGTTACAACATGAAATTTTCATTAAATAATTTTTCTGGAAATCTCTATAATTTTTTTAGAGATATCGGTTATCACAAAGATAGATTCGGTGCCGATAATTCATACATAAGATCGCTTAGCGGAGGAAGATATCCGAGATTTCATATATATTACAATGCCAAAAAGAGAGAGATAGATATTCACCTAGACCAAAAACCGGCAAGATATAAACATGCAAATGATCACGCAGGAGAATACTCCGGAAAAATTGTAGAAGAAGAGGTAGAGAGAATAAAATCATTTTTATAAAATGAAAATAAGATGAATTTAACAAAAAAAGATAAAGACGATAAAGAGATTACCTCTTATTTCTCATCTTTTATAAAAGAGATAGAAAGACAAAAACTTTCTCCCTCTACTATTGAGGATAAAAAGAGAAAAATACTTCTCTTTAGAGATTGGCTTGTAAGCAAAGAAATGATAAACCTTTTACCAGAAGAGATAGAAAAAAAAGAGATTAAAAATTACAGAAATTATCTAAAAAGAAAAAATCTAAAAGAGAGTACTATTATCTCTTATATGCGTCTTCTCTACGCTTTTTTTAACTATATTGAAGATTGCGGTGGGTCTTTGTCTTTTTCCCTTTCCACAAAAGAAGATTCTGATATACAAAAAATCGTAAATTACTATTTTCAAAAGAAGGGACTCTCTATTGAAGAGATAAAAGAAGATGCAAAAAAACGGAAAATCATCTATTCCCGCTTTACAAAGCCGGCAAAAGACCTTCTCTATCTGGCAGGATCGGTTGACGTTGCCTTAGACGCAATTAATAAAGTATCTTTATGGGCCAAATCACGAAACCTCGATTATGCAATTGAAACAGTTATTAAGAAGTGGCCGGAGATTAAAAACTTAAAACCAAAAGAAAAGAAAGATTTGCCCTATTTTCGTAATGAACCTATGATATGGTCAAATACCAAAAGGAAGTGGTATGTTATAAGCTCTTCTACCGGCGAATGGCTTGAGTTTGCCGGAGAAGAAAAAGATATTGAGTGGAGAAAAGAGGAATAAAAATATAAAATAGATAAAAAAATGAAGATAATATATGCCGGTAATGGCAAGTTTAGTGATATAGCTATTAGGGAGCTTACTCAGCATAATGTTAATATTGATCTTTTTCTTACTTCCGAAGAAAAGGAGGAGTCTCTAAAAAATTATCTTAAAGAAAAGGACGTTAGAATAATAAATTTTGTAGGCAAGGACGATATTTTTAAAATCATAGAAGAAGAGAGGCCTGACCTTATAATCGTTGTTTCGCTAGGTATAATTATTCCGAAAGAGATTCTTCAAAAATTTAAGTTTATAAATATACACCCTTCACTGCTTCCAAAATATCGCGGGGCAACACCCATTCAAAATGCAATACTGAGTGGAGAAGAAGAGACCGGTATTTCCATATTTTTGATAAATGAAAAATTGGACGCAGGTCCTATCTTTGTAAAAGAGAAGGTTGCCCTAAACCCACAAATCTATTACAAGGATGCAGAAAGATTACTCGCAAGTAGAGGTGCAAATCTACTATCAAAAAATTTACAAAAAATTATAGATGAAGATATATTTCCCGTTGCACAAGACGATGAAAGAGCAACATACACAAGAGCCTTTAAGAAGGAGGATGGCCTAATAAACTGGAATAATCCGGCAAAAAGAATTGAAAAGATGGTTAGGGGATTAAATCCGTGGCCGGGAACGTTCACAAAGCTGAATGGAAAAATATTTAAAATACTTAAAGCGGATACACAAGAACAGACAAAACACGGTCCCTTTGGCCCTCCGGGTAAATTGTATCTAGGGACAAATAACAGAATCGCGGTTCAAACAGGAAAAGATTTTCTTCTTATCGATGAATTGCAAATTGAGGGAAAAAATAGAGTTACTTCAAAGGAATTTCTTCAAGGCAATCTAGATATAATCGGATCACTCTTCTCTTAAATATTCTTTTTTAAATATTTTTTAAGCTCTTTCTTAATATCATCTCTTAAGAGAGCAAATCTAAAAGATGTTTTGAGATGATTTAGAGGATCGCCTGTTGTATGCCACTCCCCTTCTACGGGTTGTGCAATTACTTTTTTACCGTCATCTGCCAGTGAATTTATTATATCACCAACCCATAATTCGTTGTCTTTCCCCGGAGGAGTCTTTAGGGCTCTTTCAATCACCTCATAGGAAAAGATAAATCTTCCAAAAGTAGCATTTCGTGAGGGTGCTTTTTCCGGCGGAACCTTTTCACAAGTCTCCTCTATCTCATACTTATATGAAGCTCCTTTTTTGTACCGCACTGTTCCATACTTATGAACTTCTTCCCTTGGAACCTCTTGCACCCCAAAAACAACCGTTGCTTTCTCTTTCTCATAAACATCTTTAAGTTGTTTAACTACAGGAACATCGGATATGGTCAAATCATCACCAAACATATAGACAAATGGCTCATCTTTATCAATAATTGATCTAACAGAAAAAAGCGGTGTCGCGTTTCCATATGGCAAATCGCCCTTTTGTCTTACATAGATAAAATTAGCCATCTTCGGAATCTTCTTTATCTCTCTTAGTCTTTTTGATTTTTTGTTTTTTTCCAGCTCATACTCTAGTTCACGATTAGAATCAAAATAGTCTTCAAGTGATGACTGTCCGGAACGAGTAACGAGAATAATATCTTTAATTCCAGAATTCACCGCTTCTTCAACCAGATAATGAATAATCGGTTTATCAATTATCGGCAGCATCTCTTTTGGTTGATTTTTTGTCGCCGGTAAAAATCTTGTGCCATACCCCGCTGCCGCAATTACAGCTTTTGTTATTTTTTTCATATTTTATCTCTTGTTATTTAAATAATTAATCACAATTATTCGTTTTTTGTCGTTGTCACGACGAAAAGAATAATAATTATTATTGCAAAAAGTGCATATATTTTGATCTTTAACTCTATCTACACCCATCTTTCTAATTTTTTCTTTAACTACCCCTTTAAGGTCTAAGAAAATTTTTCCGTTTCTCTTTTGTATAAAGCTATCATACTTCTTGAATTTATCAAAAAGATCTTCTTTTATCTCAAAGTGACAAGGACCGATACTGGGCCCAATTTCAAATAGGAAGCTCTTTATATCTCTGCCCATTTCTTTAATCTCTTTTTCTATTTTTTCAATAATACCCATCTCAATCCCCCGCCACCCGGCGTGCACAATTCCAAAAATATCTCTTGAGGAGAAGGAAACGGGAAGGCAATCTGCAACAATGACTCCAAGCAAAAGACTCTTCTCTTTAGTGATTAAGCCATCAAAGCTATTAATAATTTTGCCTTTTTCTTTTTCTGAAACGACATTGATATTATCTTTATGAACCTGCTCACACAAAACTAAATTACTAAATTTAAGCCCCTTTTTTTTTAAGAATAAGGCTATATTCTCTTTATCTGTCATTGTACCGTCTTTAATACAAGAAAAAATCATAAATAAAAGATTAGATATGTCTCTATAATCGCCGCAATAAGGAGGAGTGGTAGAACAAGATAGAGATATATTCCGAAAACCTCCTTAAAGACCTCCTTATCAAGCATTATAAGGCTTTTTAAAGATCTCTCTTTCCTGTTATCTTTAATTTTAGAAAAAGAGATAAAGCCCAATCTAATACCGGCTGCAGAGCCGATAATTAGTGCACTAATTTCAAATATGCCATGATAAAAAAGGCTGTTAAAAAGATTAACAAAGCCAAAGGAGAGATAAATAAAAAAAGAGACATAACCAAGAACAAATCCATTCACACCTAAAAAAAAGATTGTAGGAATTGCAAATAATGTCCCTAAAAAGATAAAAATTAGCATCTTTACAGAGTTATTAACAAAGAGAAAGATGCCCATCTCTACTGGTCCTAAAGACTCTAGTATCGGAGAAAAAGTATCAATTAGTTCTTGCAAATACTTTTCGGCAGTATCGGGATAAAGATAGAAAAAAAATACGCCAACAAAAAAAGAGAGAAGAAAGATTACAGACGATGGCAAAATGTATCTTTTTGTCTCTCCAAGAGAAGATCTCTTTTTTATCTTATCAATTATCATAAATTGTTCTTGAGGAAAGCAAGCTCTTTCTCTTTTCTCTTTTAAATATCTTAACTCAAATTTAGAATCGATAATTTCACCCAAATACTTGCCGGAAAGAAAATGTGGCAGTAAAACATAATCAGCACCATTTTCATAAAGAAGCAATGCCTCTTCCTCACCTTCAGCCCTTGTAATAACTTTTATCTCTTTATCAATATGTTTTATCCTCTTTATCAGAGTAAGATTATCGCCAAATTCAGGGCTTGTAGATATGATGAGCTTTGTCTTTTCCAAGTTTAACTCTTCAAAAAGGTGAGGGTCTTTGGAATCGGCAAAAATCCGATCAATATTCTTCTTTTTTAGGTAATCGCTTACAACTGGATCAAAGTCGATAACAAGAAGATTTTTTTCATTTATATAATTTATAATCCCCCTTCCAATTCTGTTTGCGCCAATCAAGATAATCGGCTTTGAAACACCATAGTCTCCTTGTTCCTCGTATGCATTTTTTCTTTCAAAAAGAGAGAGGAAACTAGAGAGATAAGGAAAGATTCTTTCTGCATAGAGTATAAGATATGTTGATAATGTAATTGTAACAACTCCTACCGCAACAATAATAGCAAAAATATCGTTCGTAATATGACCGAGTGAAAGACCAAGTATTGCAAAAACCAGACTGAATTCAGAAATTTGAGCAACAGTAACGCCGGTTAAAAATCCCGTTCTCTTCTTATGTCTCATAATGCCCATAATTATCATTACAATTATCGGATTTCCAACAAGAACAAAAAGAGAAAACAAGATAACCGGCATAATTAAGCCTTCAAATTCTGAAATCACCATTAAAGAACCCAAAAAGACAAAAAATATCAATATAAAGAAGTCTCGTAGAGGTCTAATCTTGTTGGAAATATGATGTTTTTCTGCCGAATTTGCAAGTGCAACTCCTCCTAAAAAACCGGCGATTTCAACAGAAAAGCCGAATTGTTTTACAATTGTAGCAAAGACAAGAAGCCACGCCAAACTTACCAGAAAGAGAAGTTCTTGTGACGTCGCAATTTTACGAAAGAGGTATGGAAAGACCTTAGTTCCCAAGAAAAGCATTAGTCCAAAAAGACCAATTCCCGCAATCACTATTCTTAATACTGATAAAAATCCAAACCCCTCCCCTATCTCAATCGCATTTAGTACTATTAGAATAATAATCACAACAAGATCCTGCACCAATAATAATCCTATTGCCGCCCTTCCATGAAGTGTTGTCAAGCTGCCCTTGTCAGATAAAAGTTTAACAATAATTACCGTACTGGAAAAGGTTAGTGCCACTGCAATATAAAGTGCCGCCAGCATCTCAAATCCGAATAAAAAGTGTGCAATTAAAAACCCTCCTGTAGCGGTAAAAATTACCTGTCCAAGACCTATTGCGAGAGAAAGTTTTCCTGTCTTTTTTATCGCATTATAATCCATCTCCATTCCGACCAGAAAAAGCAAAAACATTATCCCTAATGTCGAAAAAAGTTCAATCGCTTCCGTTTCTCTCAGATTCAAAAATCCGAATACTCCAAAAAGTATCCCTGTTACAAGATATGCAAGAACAAGGGGTTGTTTAAAAATTCTAAAAAAAATTCCAAGAAGAGAAGCAACGAACAAGACAATTGCAAGCTGCGCTTGAATGTTCAAATCTGTATTTAAGCTGTCATAAAGTGATGCTAATAGTTCCATGGAAGGGGCCTACACTTTTATCTTTTTGTTAAATAAATATCTTGAGTCGGATAAGCAAACTCTATCTTTTCCTTTTCAAAGGCTTGCTTAATTTTTAGAAAAATTCTCTCATTTGTATCCATAAAGATCTGGTAATTTGGCGATTCAACAAAATAGACAACTACAAAATCAAGAGAAAAATCACCAAATCCGGTAAAATGTGCTCTACTAAAATCAGTTAGCTCTTCTTTTGTGACAATCTTCTCTATTATTGAGGGTATCTTTTTTAATTTTTGAGTCGGAGTATCATAAATAACTCCAATTTTAAACTCGGATCTTCTCTTCTCCATTCTTCTATAATTGTGAATCTGAGCCGAAGTAAGCTCTTTGTTTGAAAATATAATTTCTTCCCCCTGCAACGACCTTATCCTAGTGCTTTTCATTCCTATCTTCTCAACATTTCCCCACTTATCACCAACAACAATCAAATCCCCTTCAATAAAAGGTCTATCAAAATAGATTGAAAAAGAGCTAAAAAGATCAGATAATATGTTTTGCAAGGCAAAGGCAATCGCAATTCCGCCCACACCCATACCGGCAACAATAGCTGTAACATTAACGCCAAAGATAGAAAGAACAACAAGAAGTGCAAAAAGCCATAAGAGTGCTTTTGCTATGTTAGAGATGGTCTTGAGCACCGCTTTTCTCTCTACTCCCTCTTTTGCTCTAATATATTTAAAGGCAAAAAAATCAACCACCTGTGACAGTGCAATAACAACTCTATAGGCGATAAGCAGAACCAAGACTACAAAAAATAATTTCATAAGTATCGGCGGAACAACAAGAGCGGTAAGTCCGATATAAAATCCTATATAGATAT
>PWII01000032.1 GCA_003561025.1 Candidatus Nealsoniibacteriota bacterium | reverse complement strand
TCAACATCCACCTCACAAAACAACACATTTGCAAGCCCCGACACACAAGCCGATGCTTCAGCTTGCAAAAGAGTTGTTTTCTTGCCGACACACCCGAGAAAAATATGTAATTTGCGACTTTTAATTTTAGATAATGAGTAAAGAAAATTCAATAGACCAGTTAAAGTTTTTCCTAAAGGAAATGTTCCAGTTCAATGCCAATGACTTGGACTTTGGAATTTACAGAATATACAATCTGAAACGAAAAGAGATTGAAAACTTCATTGACGGCAAAGACGAACAATGTCTTGAACCTATTATTAATAAAACACTTGAACTTGTTAGCAACATTGAAAAAAAAGTTGAACTGACAAGTCTGACTGCATACCTGAAAAAATTCAATCAGGAAAGTTTGGTGAATGACCCTGCCGGAAACTTTGAAAAAATACAACAACTTATTATCAATTTTGGTGAAAACGACCAAGAAAAAGAAAGCCTGACATCCGCATTAACAGCCTCAACAAAAGAGTTTAGCATCACAGACGAGATAAAGGACAAAATCTACAACCACATTCTTGGCTATTTTGAAATGTATTACTCCAACGGAGATTTTGGCTATAACAACCGAAGCCGTAATCTTTACAAAGTGCCGTATGAAGCCGACTATGACGGTAACGACACAATGTTTCACTGGAAACACAAAGGCAGTTTATACATCAAAACAGGAAATTCTTTTAACGCTATTAAGTTCAAGCTAAAACACTTTGACAAAGAATTTGAGTTGCGCTTGGAAACCAATGAAGGAAGCAAGGACGAAGAAGTAGCCCGCAACAACAACAAGGATACAAAGCTAAAGCACTACAAATTCAATCGCTTTGAAGAAAAAGATGGAATTACAAGAATTGTATTTAACCTTTCTGATTCTTCAACTTCAAAAGCCGATTTATTCAAATCATTGTTCAGGGAAGTTTTCAACAGTAAAGAAAAATTAGACAACTACCTTTTTGCAGATGATAAACCTGTGTTTAACGACCTAAACGATGATTACGATAAAGTGCAGGACGGCAGTGTAAAAGGGATTGGAGCATTACGGGTAAACCGTAAAACCTTGCTCAACAAAGTGAACAAAAATTTTGAACGGGGAAGCAAAATTGAAATCATCACTGCAAACGGACAAGAACGCTTTTCTGATGAAACGCTTGAAACTATTTACAACATTGACCAAAAACTCAATAGCTTTTACATAGGTAACGACAGCGACTATTTCATTCACGAAGACTTGCAGGAGTTTTTGACACAGGAAAAGGAACGCTACATTAAGAACCATATCCTGAGCGACCTGAAAAGCATTTTAGATGGTAAGTTGGACAACACCACCATTATCATTGCCAAAGCCTTTGATTTGGTAAGCAGCCGCATTATTGAGTTTTTGAGTGCCATTGAAGAGTTTCAGAAAAAGCTCTTTACAATGAAAAAGAAAGTGGTAGAAAGCGAATACTGCCTTACCATTGACCACATTGACGAGAAATACTACAAAGAGATACTTGAAAACATAGCCCAACTTGCCGAATGGGACAACCTATTTGGCCTAAAAGTAAAAACCCTTGCTGACCTGAAAGCCCAACCAACGTTAGTTTTGGACACCAAGTTCTTTAAGCAGAAAGACGGCAGCAACCCATTTAAAGACAAGATTCTTGCTGAGATTGAGAATTTAGATGAAAGAACTAATGGGCTTTTGATTAATTCAGAAAACTATCAAGCTCTAATTTTATTGCAGGAAAAATATCGGGGGCAAGCAAAGTGCGTTTATATTGACCCACCTTATAATTCTAAGTCTTCATCAATTATTTATAAAAATCATTTCAAGCACTCATCTTGGGCAACATTAATGTTCAATCGGTTGAATATCGGAAAGACATTACTTTCCGCCAATGGAGTTCATATTGTTGCAATTGATGAAAACGAACAAGAAAATTTGGGATTAATAATAAATGAAGTTTTTCCTGAGCTGGAAAAAACTTGTATATCCATTATACATAATCCTGGCGGTATTCAGGGTGACAATTTTTCATTTAACCACGAATATGCATTCTTTTCTTATCCGAAAGGCGGAAAACGAATCGGACTTGAAGCAAGAGAAATAGAATCGGCAGATGTTAGACCTTTACGTGATGTTTCAAAAGGAGACCATTTAAGAATTGATGCAGCGAATTGTTTTTATCCAATTTTTGTAAAAGACAATAAAGTAATCGGATTTGGTGATGTGTCGCCTGATGATTATCACCCCGAATCAGCAAATGTAATTAGAGAAGATGGCATAATGGAAATATATCCAATAGATGCAAAGGGAGAAGAACGTAAATGGGTTTTTGCACGACAAACAGTTGAAACCATAAAAGATGAACTCGCTGTTAAATTTAATAAGAAAAGAAAAATATGGGACATCATAAGAACTAAGATGATGTTCAATTTTAAAACTGTTTGGGAAGACAAAAAATATAATGCTAATAGCTACGGCTCAAAAATCCTAAATAACATTATTGGAGAGAACAAATTCTCATTTCCAAAATCATTATATACAGTTAAAGATTCTATTAGAGCAGGAACTTATAAGGGTGAAAATGGGATAGTCATAGATTATTTCGCAG
>PWII01000016.1 GCA_003561025.1 Candidatus Nealsoniibacteriota bacterium | reverse complement strand
TATGTTTTACATGTCATAGGAGACTGCCCGGGACAACTGGGAGGAAGGTGGGGATGACGCCAAATCAGCATGACCCTTACGTCTTGGGCTGCACACATGATACAATGGCCGGTACAACGGGACGCGAAAGTGTAAACTGGAGCAAATCCTTAAAACCGGTCCCAGTTCGGATTGAGGTCTGCAATTCGACCTCATGAAGTCGGAATCGCTAGTAATCGCAAATCAGCATGTTGCGATGAATACTTCCCTGAGTCTTGTACTCACTGCCCATCACGTCAAGCGAGCTGGAGATACCCGAAGCACTTCCATTAGTGAAGTACCACGGTAGAGTCAGTGAGAGGGACGAAGTTGTAACAAGGCACGGGTAGCGGAAGCTGTCCGTGGATTAATTAACTTTTTTTGATGGTCGATTAAGGTTAAAGGCTGGAATTCGGTTTTTAACCTTAGAGCACTTCCTAATCTCTGTGCTTATAAATGAGATTAGATGAAATAGCTCGAAGCAACTTTAAGGAATTGACTTATATAGGATAAAGCAAAACGACAGATTAATATCTGTCGTTTTGCGTTAATTAGCAATAACTTGTAAAAAATAAGAAATCTGTTATATTCTTTTTAGCAATAAGATCAAGGAATGGTGGCAAATACAATACAAAAGAGGGCGTGTAGCTCAGCTGGCTAGAGCGCGTCACTGATAATGACGAGGTCCCAGGTTCAAGTCCTGGCACGCCCACAGTTTTCTTTTAGAAAATATTTGATATTATAATGCGAGTTATGGGCCCTTAGCTCAGTTGGCTAGAGCGCCGCTTTTGCAAAGCGGAGGCCGCCGGTTCGAGTCCGGCAGGGTCCACCAAAATTAAATTTATTGTAAAACTAAATATGCTTTTACAAACCATAATTTTTCTCGTCTCTCTATTCTTTCTTGTTATGGGTGCAGATTGGTTTTTAAAAAGTGCAGAAAAGATGGGCCTTGCGATAGGCCTTTCTCCTTTTATTGTTGGAGTTACAATTGTCTCTTTTGGGACTTCTTTCCCAGAACTCTTTACGGCAATAACGGCAGCTTTTGCCGGAGTAACGGAGATTATTCCTGCTAATGCGATTGGTTCAAATATCGCCAATATTCTGCTTGTTGTCGGTATCTCCGCAATTGTGGGAGGAAAGCTTGTGGTAACAAAGAGTCTAATTGATATTGACTTACCGCTTCTAGCAATCGGCACAGTTATATTAATGGGCGTTATTTGGCCATGGGAGGGAGGAGAGGCAATAATTACAAGATGGGAGTCTGTTATTCTTCTTGCGACTTATGGTGCATATCTCTTATATACTTTCTTTCACCAAGATGAGAGAAGCTTTGGAGAGGAAGATGAAGAGGATAAGATTCCGACAAGAAAAGAGAGAAGAAAACATATCGTTGTAAATATAAAAAAAGAAAAAGAGATAAAAGAGAGGCCAAAAATTACATTAGTGGACTGGATTTATCTCATTGGCGGGGGAGTAGCATTAACCTTTAGTGCTAAGTACTTAATAGACTCTGTAATAAATATTTCCGAAATTCTAAATGTAGCTGTTGGTGTTATCTCCATTGTAGGTATTGCCATTGGAACATCTCTACCTGAGCTTATCGTTTCTGCCAAGGCGGCTTTTAACAAAAAATCAGAAATTGCTCTTGGAAATGTCTTTGGTTCAAATGTCTTTAATTCGTTTGTTGTAATCGGAATACCGGGAATCTTTACAGATATAAATTTGGATAATCCAACATTTGCGATTGGATTGCCTATAATGATTCTTGCTACTCTTCTTTTTGTTATATCCGGTATCTCTAGACGAATTCACAACTGGGAAGGAATATTCTTTCTTTCACTATATATAATATTTGTAGGAAAAATACTCGGTCTTTTTTAGAGATTAAATTAGTAATATCTTTTTTACTTCTATCTTTTTTCCAAAAAACTTACTTCCAAGAATATTAAATTTATCGGTTATATCTGTAGTGTAAAAGTTTACACTATTTTTCTTTTTTAAGACCTTTTCAATCTCTGGGTGTCTTTGAAGATAGTTTTTTAGTTTCTTAGGAACAGCTCTTTTATCAGAAACAATGTTTATACTTGAACCGACAATCTTCTTAATTTTGTTTTCTAATATACCGTAATGCGTGCATCCAAGAATAAGAGTATCGATATCCTTCTTAAGAAGATCTTTTAGATAATTTTCTAAAATCAAATTTGCAATATTAGACCTATGCTCTCCTGACTCAACGAGAGGAACAAGAAGGGGAGTGCTCTTTTGATAAACCTTTACATCTCCATCAATTAGCTTTAACTCTCTTGCAAAAGCCATAGAGTTGATACTTCCTTCCGTTGCAATAACTCCAATCTTCTTGTTTCTTGTCTTTTTGATAGCCTCTTCCGCTGCCGGAATTAATACGCCCAAAACTCTCTTCTTAGGATATATCTTATTAACAATATTAAGCTGTATCTCTCTTAGCGCCTTAGAAGAAGCAGTGTTGCAGGCAAAGATGACAAGTTCACAATTATTTTTAAAAAGAAATTCAACCGCCTGACAAGAAAAATCATAAATAGTTTTTTGAGAACGTGTTCCATAAGGAGTTCGTGCATTATCTCCCAAATAGATATA
>PWII01000003.1 GCA_003561025.1 Candidatus Nealsoniibacteriota bacterium | reverse complement strand
TTAGAAAATTCCGGCTCAAACTGTTTTTCCAAAAATTCTGCATCTGTCGCACCCACTCTCATAGACATCATTGTTCCTACGTTACCGATAACGGCATCTCTTATCTCCTCTTTAAGCTGAGGCATATACTGATGAGCGATAATAAGATTTAACTTATACTTTCTCGCTTCCGACAAAATTGTTGCTACGCTATTAGTGGTAAAATTTTGAAATTCATCGACATAAAGATAAAAATCTTTCCTCTCTTCTTCGGGTATTCTGGCACGCCTTAGAGCTGCAATTTGCATCTTGGAAACCAAAATTAATCCAAGAAGAGAGCTATTTACTTCTCCCATTAACCCCTTTGAAAGATTTGCTAAAAATATCTTCTTGCCACTCATTACTTCATCTAAGTCAAATCCCGATTTTTGTTGCCCTACAATATTTCTCATCGTCTCATCTGTAATAAATCTTCCTATCTTGGAAACAACATATCCAAGCATATCCGACCTCGTCTGCCCTGTCGTCTGCTTCCACTCTTTAAGCCAAAAATTTCTCACTATATGGTCTGAAACCTTGCTTAGCCGTTCTTCCATATACTTGTCATCGGTAAATATCCTTGGTATCTCCGCAATTGTTCCCGGATTGTCCTTATCCGCCATTATCGCCAACATCGCATTTCTCATATAATACTCAAACATCGGCCCAATTATTTCTACCGGAAAAAGGTGAGAAAATATCGTCACCATTTCAGAGACAGCAAAATCACGCTGTTCGGGAGTGTCCCACTCAAGCATATTAAGACCACACGGTCTCTCTCTGTCAAATGGCTCAAACAAAACAACATCGTCTATTCTCTCTCTTGGTATATTTTTTAATGTGTCTTCAATAAGCTCTCCGTGAGGATCTATCACACCCACACCTTCCCCGTTTTTGATGTCTTGTCGAATCATCTCTCTAAGGAGAGTACTCTTTCCAACTCCCGTTTGCCCAATAATATAAAAATGTCTTCTTCTATCTTCTCTTGAATAGACATTTACCTCTCTCTTCTCACCTCTATAAATGGCATCACCGACATGAAGAACCCCCTCTCTTGGTAGCTCTGCTGGAGGTGGCGCCTCTTTAGTCTTTACCCACTTAATATAAGGGCTTTCGATATGCGACAAAGGAAAGTGAAAAACACTTGTAAGCTCTTTGCTATTTAGAATAACACTCTGCTTTTTATTAAAATTCCTAAAACTAAATTGATAAATCATCTCCCTTAATCTCTTTCCTCCTTTTGCCCTAACAAACTTAAAGCCATTAATTCCGGACATAAATTGAGAGAAGCTTCCTTCTATATTCTGTAATATCTCATCTGCTCTTTCCTTTTTGTTGGCAACTCCAAAGAGGCGAATATTGACTTCAAATCCCGGTTTTTTCACCTTTTCTCTAATCATCTGAATTGTCGCTTCATCAACATGTGACTCTTTCCCTCCCTTTTCATCCTCCTTTCTTAATAAATCAGAAAACTCTTTAAACACTCTCTTTATCGGCCCGGCATGCGCATACGATAACGCATTTTCAATTCCTCTATTATCATTAATTATTCTAGAAAGTAGTCTCTCCCCTTTTCCTCGCAGGCTAAATGGGGCAGGTCTAACTACAACCTGTATCCCCGAACCCTCATCAGGGCTGATTTTACCAATTGAGTTTACTACCGCTTCAAGAGGGTCTCTCCCCAAATCTTCATATGTATTAACAGGAAAAAAATAAGTCTTCTCCAAACTTAGCCATGATGAAGAGACCTCACCCTTTGGTTCAAATATAGTATAATCACTTGTTACCTCTTCAACTACGGCTCCGGAATAGACTCCTTGAATGTATTTATTTATCGCATTTTTATAGCTTGACGGAACCGCAACATAAAATGAGATATCTCCCTCGCCTGTCTCCGAGGCCATTTCAAGAATAATTCGTGGCAACCCTTTAAAGAATTTTGTAAAAAAGTTTTCATTTTTATCTAAATATAAAAAATTAGCAAAAAATTGCTCCATCATGGAAATCGCCTTTATCTCTTCTTCTCTTCGTGATGAATTCTCTTTTTCTCTATTCTCGTACTTAGGAAGCTTTATTAAAAAAAGCTTAACATCCAAACTGCGATCCAAATGACCCTTTTTCCTCTTTTTTACAATAATAATTGACAAAAGAAGAAGAATAAAAAAAGAGACACTGATTATAGTTATTACTTCTGTAGAAAAAATCATTTTATCTTTTTAAAAATTTTTTATAAGCTGCATCTTTTGCTAAAACATCATGAAAAATATCAAGCAGAAAGGGATCGTTCTCCTTTTTTGCCTCTTTTATCGCATGCTCCAACCCCTTCATCTCTCCGATTGCCAAAAGAAGTTTAATCTTATTTTTTACAACAACCTTTTTCTCCTCTTCTCTCTTTTTTTTATCTTCACTATCTGAATTTTTTTGGCTTACTGGGGGCTGCATATCGCCCTCACTCTCTTTTGTCTCTATCTCTTTTTTTTCTACTCTCTCTTCTTCAATTCCTTTTTCCTTATACCATTCATTTAGTATCTCTCTACCAATCTCTTTTTTTTCTATATTTTCTCCTTTTTCCATTTTTTTAATATTTAACTTATTATTTATTACCACAATCTACAAGAAGAAACATCACTTAAATT
>PWII01000068.1 GCA_003561025.1 Candidatus Nealsoniibacteriota bacterium | reverse complement strand
TCGTTATTGTTTTTTTCGACCCAAACTTTTCCCCCACCAGAATTAATAATTGTCTTATTGATATATAGTCCTAAGCCCAAGCTATTTGGGTCTATCTTTATCGCCTCTCTTGTGCGATAAAATTTATTAAATATCTTCTCTTCTTCTTCACTATTTATGCCAAGTCCGTTATCTTTAATAAAGCAAACCGCTTCACCTTCTCTTTTTTCAATTCCCACTTCTATTTTGCCCATTTTTCCCTCTCTATATTTAATCGCATTTTCTATAAAAGAATTTATGACATCTCTTATCTTTTCCTTATCGGTTAAGACCAAAACTCTTTCTTCTTTTTTGTTAAAAGATATTTCCGCATTTGATGCTTTTGCGATAAGAGCATTTTCTTCTATCGCTTTCTTGATTTCATAAACAATGTCAACTGGCTCTTTCTTTATTCTATATTTTTCATCTTCAATCTCTATAACCTTTACAAGCCCCTCCACGATAGATCTTATCTTTTCCGTATTTTCTAGACAAGCCTTAACGTATTTTTTTTGCTCTCTACTAATTTCTCCCAAATCTCCTGACAAAAGCGCTTCTAGATAACACTTAAGAACACTTGTTGGACTCTTAATATGATGAGCTACTGCAACAAGCGAATCTCCTCCTTTTTTCTCTTCTCTTTTTTCCATTTTTATAAAAGTTTAAGACTTAGCAACTTTTCTCACCTCCATTATTGTAGTAATACCAAGAAGAGCTTTTGATATTCCATCATAAACCATCGGCGTCATCCCCTCTTCAATTGCTGTTTTTCTCATTGCATCGGAAGAGCTCTTTTCTATTATAAGTTTTCTTAATTTTTCATTAATTTCCATAACTTCAAAAATAGATGTTCTCCCTTCATACCCCGTATTCTCACAAAGTTCACACCCTCTCCCTCTAAAAAATCTTACTTTTCTTATATCATCTTTTTCCGATATTATCTTAATCAATTCTGTAAAATTTTCATCTTCTGCCACAATTTCCGCCTCTTCTTCACTCAAAAAATAACTCTCTCTACACTCTTCACATATCGTGCGAACCAATCTCTGAGCGACAGATACATTTATTGCCGAAGCGATAAGAAAAGGTTCTACTCCCATCTCCATAAAACGAGGAAAAGCGGTTGCTGCATCGTTGGCATGCATCGTAGAAAGAACTAAATGACCCGTCATAGCCGCATCAACTGCCATATCTATCGTCTCTTCATCACGAATCTCACCTACCATTATAATATCAGGGTCTTGTCTTACAATAGTTCTAAGCCCTGTAGGAAAAGTGAGGTTTTTCTTGATATTTACCTGCGTTTGCTGAACTCCGTCCATATTGTATTCCACAGGATCTTCAATTGTCATAATATTTACTCCCGGCTTATTTAGCAGCTGCAAAACAGCATAAAGAGTTGTCGTTTTACCAGAGCCGGTAGGTCCGACAATTACAATCATACCCCAAGGCTTTCCAGCATTTCTCTTAATCTTCTTAAGGTCTGATTCAAGAAGACCCAATGCGTCAAGCGTAAATCTTTTTCCTTGCTGCATCAAGAGACGCATCACTACGTTTTCACCTTCAGTTGTAGGCATAACAGAAACACGAACATCTATCGTTCCTCCTTTATCAACATTATACTCAAATCTACCATCTTGTGGGGCAGCTCTTTCGTCAGTTCTTAGCTTAGAAAGAATTTTTATCCTTGAGGCCATTCTATTGTGCATTCTTTTTGGAAAATCAAGCACCTTAAAAAGAGTTCCATCAATTCTAAACCTCACGATAGAAAAGTCAGCAAGAGGCTCTATATGAATATCAGAAGCGATATTTGCATAAGCATGTTCAAATAAAAGCTCTACTAATTTTACAACCACCTGCTCTTCTTGCATCTCATCCTTTTTTGTCTTTTCGATAAGCTTTCTTGCTTCTCTTTGTAAATTACCACTATACCTTCTTAGCGCCATATCAATCGCAAACGAGGTTGTGTAATAGACATTTATTTTACTGCCTGTAATCTTTTCAAGGTGTTTTATAAACTTATAATTATCAGGATTTGTTGTTGCAAGAAAAAGAACTCCCTCTTCCTCCTTAAAAATTATCGCCTCCTGCGAGCGAGCTACGGCCTCCGGAATATAGCTGAGAAGATGATCGGATATCTCCTCAATATTTGCCTTTTTTAATTCAAAAAAAGAATACCCTTCCGTGTCGGCAATAATCTTTCCAAAATTAGCATCATCAATAAAACCCTCTTTGACCAAAATACGGTCAAGCGGTTCTGACTTTTCTTTTGCGATTGTTGTAGCCCTTTCAAAATCATTAACATCTATGTGCCCCGGCTCAACAAGTATCTCCTTTAATTTTTCTTCCGTTAATTCCATGATTCAAATTAATACTATTCTTTGAGTATAAAATAAAAAAAACTTAAATGCAATCACTCACATTAAGTAATTCAATTCCTTCATTCTGAAATCCTTTTTCCGTCATTCTGAGGCGTAGCCGAAGAATCTCAATCCCCCCTGTCATTCTGAAGCGTAGCCGAAGAATCTCAATCCCCCCTGTCATTCTGAAGCGTAGCCGAAGAATCTCTCTGTATATCGGTGAGATCCCTCGACAAGCTCGGGATGACGAGAAAGAGAAAGTCATTCTGAGGCGTAGCC
>PWII01000071.1 GCA_003561025.1 Candidatus Nealsoniibacteriota bacterium | reverse complement strand
ATCTAATCTACACAACCAGAAACGCTACCAACGCATCTCTATTTAGAGGAAGTAGTAGAATAACTATTATTGGCTCTGGAAATAGGTCAGGAACAAGAAGAGTAACCGGACTATCTGCAAATACGACATATACCTTTTATCTAAGGAATGGAACATCATCTACATCGGAGCTACTTTCTTCTGCGACATGTAGGACGAAGAGAGATAAAGATGAAGAATTATCTGTTGTTAAAGAGGTAAGAAGCAGAGATAGAGACACAGGATGGAGTAGCTACCTAGAACTACAACCGCTAGAAATGATATCTTTCTCTATTACCGTATTTGCAGGAGAAGATAGAGTAAGAGATGTTGTTGTGAAAGATATTCTTCCCGAAAGAATAGTCTACAAAGGAAATTTAAGAGTCGATGGAGTTAGAAGAAGTGGAGATATTGAAGATGGAATAGAGATAGGAGATATCTATGGAGGTAGCTACAAAAAGATTACCTTCGATGCAATAATTGAAGAAGAAAGCAGATTTATAGTGGGGAGAACAGATTTAACAAACTCTGCTACGGCATCATCTAGAGACTCGTTTGCAAAAGACTCTGTAAAGGTTAGTATCCTTAGAGGAGAAAAAGCTCCTCCAACGGAGGTTCCGACAGGAATAACAGGAAATGGATTTTTTGATTACTTTTTGATGCCTATGTCATTGCTGGGAATTATACTAATTTTGTTTAGAAGGCATTTTAATGCACTCCTAGCAAAATTAGCGCTAGCAAGAAAAGAGATAGCAGCAGAGTGGGTATAAGAAAAAAGAGAGAAGGAAAAAACAAAAATCGCCAGTAATGGCGATTTTTGTTATAATCTACTATGTATGAACAATAACAACGAAGAAAAAAAAGATTTAATTTATGCTTATAAAGAGATAGGAGAATCTCCTCTTGACGTAATAAAGAGAATTAAAGAAGATTTCCCGGAGCTTAGAAATGAAAAAATTGCCTATGCGGGCAGATTAGATCCGTTAGCAGAAGGAGTGCTTCTGCTTGTAAAAGGAAAAGAGTTAAAAAATTTTGATAATTATTTGTCTCTTGATAAAGAGTATGAGGCAGAGATTGTTATTGGATTTTCTTCAGATACTTATGATATCTTGGGGCTGGCAAGAGAGGAAGAAAGAAAGGATATTAGAAATAGAGAGATAGAAGATATTGTAAAAAAGATGAAGGGAGGGTTTGTCTTTAAGCTTCCTCCTTTTTCTAGCTATAAAATAAGGGGAAAACCGCTTTTTTGGTGGGCACTAAATAATAGAATTAATGAGGTTGAGATACCAAAAAAGAGAGTAGAGATATATAAGATAGATATAACGGATTTTTATAAAATTAGAGGCGAGGAGCTGGAAAGCATTATCTGTAATAAAGTTTTAAAGATTAAAGGAGAGTTTAGACAAAAAGAGATTTTAAGAAGATGGGAAAAGTTGTTTTTGTCTAATAAAAAAAAGAATTATAAGGTCATAAAGATTAATGTATCTTGTAGTAGCGGGTGCTATATAAGATCTATTGCAAAAAGAGTAGGGGAAGACCTTAGTACCGGAAGTATTGTGCTTAGCCTAAAAAGAGATAAAATTGGCAAAAAGAGTGTCTTAGAATAAAATTCAGCACCTTTCTCAGCTTATTATTTTTAATTTTTTTAGTCATATTTTAGATGATTTAATGCAATAGTATTGATTTTTATTCAAAAAATGCGATAATGGCTTTGTTTTGTATTAAGCTTATATTATTTTTATGCAGAAAATAGTTACAGGTTTTGTTTTTTTAATCTTTCTCCTTTTTGGAGTGTTTTTTTATTTCTATTTTTCCGGAAATGAAGAGATAAAAAATATGGTAGAGTCTGTTTTCCCAGAAAGCTTTCTTAGTTTTACCGATCATATAAGATTAACAGATGAGTTTGGGCTTAATGGAGTTGTTTCGCCAAAAATTGAGGGAGGAGAGCTAACGGTGGGGGGAATAATAGAAGAAACAAACAAGAGAAGAGAGAATCTTGGTTATAGCTTACTTATTGAAGATGAAACCTTAAATAGAACTGCATCAAAAAAGATTGATGATATGTTTGAGGGGCAGTACTTTGCTCACATCTCTCCCAAAGGTGAGGGTGTTGGAGATATAGCAGAATCTTTGGGTTATAAATTTATCTTAATTGGAGACAATTTGGCAATGGGAAATTATAGCGATGATGAAGATGTGGTGAATGCCTGGATGGATAGCCCCGGACATAGAAGAAACATCTTAGATCAAAGATACGAAAAGATAGGAGTTTCTGCGAGAGAGGGAGAGTATGAAGAAAGAAAGATATGGATGGCGGTTCAGGTTTTTTCTTTGCCACAATCATCTTGCCCTATGGTTGATGATAATTTGGAGAAAGAAATAGAAGACAAGAAAAATGAAATAGAGTCTGTTTTGATGGAGATAGAAAAGATAAAGGAGTCTATTGATGATGTAGAAAGAGGAAGTGATTTGCATATTGAAAAGTCAGAAAAATATCGTGAATTTGTACAAGAGTACAACCTATTACTTGATGAATATAATAAAATAATTAACAGCTATAATAATCAAGTAAAGGAAAGAGAAGACTGCATTAAAGAAAAGACCTCTACTTCATCATTTTAAGCTGGAAGAAGATGAATCCGCTCT
>PWII01000041.1 GCA_003561025.1 Candidatus Nealsoniibacteriota bacterium | reverse complement strand
TCAGGGTTTCCCCCATTGTCTATGATTCTCGACTGCAGCCTCCCGTAGGAGTAGGGCCCGTGTCTCAGTGCCCTTGTTGGCGGTCAGGCGCTAACCTCGCCTACCCGTCATTGCCAAGGTGAGCCATTACCTCACCTTCTAGCTGATAGGCCGCAGGCCGATCTTCAAGCGGTCACCAAAAGGATTCCGTTTACTTTTAAGATTTTCATCAAAAAAGACTATCGGGTATTGTTCTGGATTTCTCCAGGTTATTCCCGTCTTGAAGGTACGTTCCCACGTGTTACTAACCCGTTCGCCGGTTATCCCGCAAAAAGCGGGACCCCTCGACTTGCATGCCTAATCCACGCCGCCAGCGTTCATCCTGAGCCAGGATCAAACTCTCTAAAAAAGTACGAAAAAAATTAAATTTATTCGACTTAAAGAGAAAAGCTCGAAGCAACTTTAAGAAACTGACTCATTTCAAAGGATAAATTTTCAAAGTGCTGACAATAATTCTACATAAATTAGAATACTTGTCAAGCAAAACAAAACCTAATCCGATTTTGCCGGAAAAACAAGTACTAATTGATGTAATTTTTATGTCTGAGCCGACTGCCGGATTCGAACCGGCGACCTACTGTTTACAAAACAGTTGCTCTAGCCACTGAGCTAAGTCGGCAACTAATCTTTCTTTTTCCTTCTTTTTCTTAATAAACAAATCCACTTTGTGACAATACTTTCTCCTTTTAGCAGAATTCTTCTTGCTCCAGATAAAAATCTTTGTAAAAAGCTTTCAAATGTCTCTTTTGTGTCTTTTATTACTCTCTGCTCAATTTTCTCTTTTGTTGCAGAGACGATAGTTTCTTTTTTCTCTCCTTTCTTTTCATCAAGCTCAATAATAAAAGGAACCTTTAAGATTAGGAATGTAAATAGACCAAGAGAGCTTAGTATAAAAACTGTTAATGGAACAATCATATAATGCTATATCTCGTATCTTACAAAACGCTTGATAATAAGCTTTTCTCCAATTTTTGCAATTCTTTCATTGATAAGATCCTCAATTGTCTTCTTGTCATCTTTAACCCATGGCTGAGAAAGAAGTGATATCTCTTTTTTCATCTTACTTATCTTCCCATCTATTATCTTGTCCATTATCTCTTTTGGTTTCTTTGAATCCCCTACTTGTTTTAAGACAATCTCCTTTTCTTCTTCAACCATGCTTTCAGGAACATCATCAGGTGAAATATATTGTGGATTTATCGCTGCAATCTGAAGACAAATTTCATTAGCAAGAGATTTAAAATCATCTGATTTTGCAACAAAGTCGGATTCACAACGAATGTCAAGCAAAACTCCTACCTTATTATTTGAGTGAATATATGAAGTAATCAGTCCTTGGCTTGTGTCACGCCCTGCTCTTTTTCCGGCGAGCTCCTCTCCCCTCTCTCTTAAAAATTTTTTAGCACCTTCAATATCACCTTTTGCTTTTTCCAGTGACTTTTTGCACTCCATCATAGAGACTCCAGTCTCTTCACGTAATTTTTTGATTTGATCAATGGACATAGTAAGAATTTATTTAAGATTATTTTTTTAAAACATCTCTAATCTTTTCCAAGATATATGTTACAGAACTTATCGCATCATCATTGGCAGGAATAAAGGAATCGGCTTGAGATGGATCTGCATTTGTGTCGGCAATCCCTATGACAAGAACATTACACATCTTTGCCTCTTTTATAGCTAATGAGTCTTTTGTCATATCAACCACAAAGATAGCATCGGGAATATTTTTCATATCTCTCATTCCCTTAAATTTCTTTTCCAATCCTTCCAGTTCTTTTGATATTTTTACCCTCTCTTGTTTGGTGTATTTTCTGTCAAGCTCACCACTTTCTTGTTTTTTTAGAATGTCATTATAGTAATCAATTCTCTTCTTAATTGTCTTAAAGTTTGTCATTGTTCCTCCCAAAAAACGGTTTACAATATATGGCATATTGCAATCAGTTGCGACATCTTCTATAAGATTTCGAAATTCTGGCTTTGTAGAGACAAACATTATCACCCTTCCTTCTTCTTTTAGTTTTTTTATAAAAGCCAAAGTCTCTTCAAGCTTTTCAAGCGTCTTATTGAGGTCTATAACACTAACGGTGCCTTTTACACCTTCAATATATGGCTCCATATTTGGATGCCTCTTTGAAACTGCTTGGCCAAAGTGTAGTCCTGCCTTACCCATCTCCTCTATCTCTGTTTCAGCTGCAGATTTTTTTGTAACTTTATTTGTTTCTGACATTTTCTTTTTGTTAGTAATAAATAACTACAGGATGCAATATATCATTATTTAAAAATAATATCAAGTAAAAAATAGAGGAAAAAGATTAATTTCTACGAAAGAGGAAGAGATTTTTCAGTCGCTTTGCTCCTTCAGAATGACCCTTTTCCCGTCATCCTGAACAAAGTGAAGGATCCCAAACAACACTGTCATCCTGAATCCTGAGCTTGTCGAAGGATGAAGGATCTCTCTGTCTTGAAGGGATTCTTCGGCTAACGCCTCAGAATGACAAGGGGTGTGAAGGGATTCTTCGGCTAACGCCTCAGAATGACAAGGGGTGTGAAGGGATTCTTCGGCTAACGCCTCAGAATGACAAGGGGGGATTTCAGAATGACGAGAAAAAGAACGTCTCAGAATGAGAGAAAGAAAAAAAGCCTCAGAATTACAAAAAAAAGCCTCACAGTGACAGGAAAGAGCATCCTGAGAATGAATTATTTATGCACTTGTTTTTTTACTTTTTTTTGCTATAATGACTATCGTTATGAAAAAAGAGATACATCCAAAATATTATAATAATGCAAAAGCCGAATGTTCGTGCGGAGCGACTTTTACATTTGGTTCAACAAGAGAGAAGACTAAGGTTGAGGTTTGTTCAGCATGTCATCCATTTTATACCGGTAAAAAGAAGATACTTGATACTATGGGAAGGGTTGAGAGATTTAAACAAAAGATGGCAAAAAAGAAGAGTTAGAAGTAATAAATACAAATCTCCCCTTCTCTTGGTGGAGATTTTTGTTTATATCTGAGTCTTATATCGATTATAAAATGTCTATACTAAGCAAGCTACAAGAAGAGTATAAAGAATTAAAGGAAAAGTTGTCCAGTCCAGAAAAAATTACAGACTGGGATTTTGTAGGTGAAAGAAAAAAGTTTCTAGATGAAATAGTTCCTTTAATAGAAGGCTTAGAAGATGTAAAAAAAAGAATAGAAGAAAATAAAAAGATACTTGAGGAACAAAAAGAAGAAGACCTTGTTGAAATTGCAAAAGAGGAAGAGACTGATCTTAAAAAAGAGAAAGACCGACTAACCAAAGAGATAAAAGAGCTAATTGCAGAAAATCAAAATGAGGGAGAGCTAGAGGTAAAAAAAGATACCGCTATTGTCGAAATTAGAGCTGGTGCAGGAGGAGATGAGGCTTCTATTTTTGTTAAAAATCTTTTTGAAATGTATAGCAGATTCGGCGAGTTAAAAGGAATGAATATAATTGTTCTAGATGATAGCAAAACTGAACAAAACGGATATAAATCAATTACATTTAAGCTAAAAGGGAGAAACCCTTATTTCTTGCTACGTTTTGAGGCAGGGGTTCATAGAGTTCAAAGAGTTCCAGAGACGGAAAAAAGTGGTAGAGTTCATACATCAACGGTCTCTGTTGCAGTTTTGCCCGAACCAAAAAAAGGTAAGGTTAAGATAAATCCAGCCGATATAAAATTAGAGACTTGTAAATCTTCCGGGCCGGGAGGCCAATATGTAAATAAGAGAGAGACTGCTGTAAGAATCGTTCATGAGCCTTCCGGAATTGTTGTTACTTCTCAAAATGAAAGAAGCCTTCAACAGAATAAAGAAACAGCACTTTCTGTATTAGAAGCAAAACTATTAGAAAAAGAACAGAGAGAAAGAATAGAAAAATTAGAAAAGGAGAGAAAAGAGCAGATTGGAACAGCGATGCGAGCCGAAAAAATAAGAACATATAACTATATGCAAAATCGAGTAACCGACCACCGTATTGATCAAAGTTGGTATAAGTTAGAAGAAATACTAAATGGTGATTTAGATGAAATAATAGACGCTCTTCGAGAAGCAGAAGAGCGTGAAAAATATAAGGATATTGTTATTGATTGATATTAGTTTTGAATCATGAAATCAATATCTCTCTCAAACTGATCTGCTCTATCTATTACCTGATTTGCATACCAAAAAAATTGTGAATTAGTAGTTCCTCCTGAAAAATATATCATTGCTGCACGCCACTCTCCATCTCTCGTTCTAAGCCTTGCTCCTGAGTCGGTAAGAAGCACTCCTGATGCCAAAAATGAATCTCTAATACTCCATGGATTACCCGGTCTTCCAAGAATTGTTGCAATTCGATCCCTATAAAGCATCCATGTTGAAGGAATAAATTGTGCCGGTCCCATAGCGCCTCCATAACCAAAGCTCATTGGACAAGATACAGGAGTTTTTAAAGGGTCTCTTCCAAGCTCTTTTGTAATTACTAAAAATGGCGGAATATCTCTTGTTGGATGAATTCCATTTGAAAATGTCTGACCATTATGAATATGAACTGATGCCCCGGAAGAAGTATCTGCTATATAGCATTGTCCAACATTTCTTCCCAATGCTGATTCCTGTTGAAGTATTGACAATAAAAAGGCTGGTCTTATTCCGGTAATTCCCTCTACCCACTTAGCTATCTCATAGGCTTCTCCAAATGTCGGTGCTTTTACATCATCCGGGAGACCTGTAAGCTCAAAAATTCTTTGTCTTATCTCATTTGCCTTTCTTTCTAATTCTTCTTTTTCAGCAAGCTGTTTCTGGTATTCTGCTTCTGTCATTCCGTACAATTTCTGTTGCTCTGCTCTTGCCGCTTCTTCTTGTGCTCTTTGTGCTTCCTGAATTTTTGCTACTCTCTCTGTTTGAGCCTTATCCTCTTCTAGATTTTCTTTATATCCCAAAAGTGATCTTCGTAAATCCTTTACCTCGTTTAAAATATCTCTTGTTTGACCTGATAATCGCTCCAATGAATTAAGATTAACAAAAAGAGCAGAAAGATTATCTTCTGTAAGCAAAACTTCTAAAAAAGATGTCCTTCCTTCTGCATTAATTGTTCTTAAAATTTCGGAAAGTTCTTCTTTTGATTTTTCTATCTTTTCGGTTGTTGTAATTATCGATCCTTGAGTATCGGCAATCTTTAGCCCAAGAGTTTGAATAAGAACATTACTTCTCTGAATTTGTGCAGATAAGACGTTTATCTCTCCTTGCAATCTATCAATCTTGTTTTGAAGAGTCTGCTTTTCGGCTTCTGTCGCGGTAAGACTCATGCTGGCATCTCTTATCATTAGCTCATATCTTCTTAGTTCAGCTTCAAGCTCTTTTTTTTCCTTTTCGGCGTCAGTTTGTGCAAAGGCAAAAAGCCCTGTTCCCCCCGTTAGAACAAAGAAAAATAGAAATACTATAAAAATTATCTTCTTTATCATTTTTGTTCTTCTTTTGGCTCTTTATTATCTTCTTTTTCGTTCTTTTCTTCTTTTTTCTCTTCCTCTTCTTGCGCCTCTTCTTCTTTCTCTTTTTCACCAATTACTTCTACTTCCTCACCATCCTCTATTGGTTTCTCTAGTTCTTCTTCAACATTTTCCGGAGTAGATATCATCGCAACTGCCCATTCGCTATCTTGAGTAATTGTAACATTTTCCGGAACACTTAGGTCTTTTACGTAGATAGCATCATCAAATGTTTTAAGTGCAGAGATGTCTACTTCTATCTCATGAGGTAAGTTTTGAGGCAAAGCCTTAACATTAACGCTATACATATTTTTAACCAAAGTACCATCCAAGTCCTTTACTGCCGGTGATTCACCAATAAAGACAAGAGGTATTTCCGCCTCAACTTCTTCTTTTAAGTTTGGTTTGAAAAAATCGACATGGATAATGTCTTTTTTAAATGGATCTTTTTGGACTTCATAAATCAGAACAAGTGGTCTCTCTTTGCTCTCTTCTACTTCTAATGTTATAAGAGTGCTTTCTCCTGCGCTTTTATAGAGTTTTGCAAACTCCTTCTTATTGATGCTAAAAAGGGCATTTTCAGTCTTTGGCCCATAGAGAACCGCCGGAATATATTCATCACTCCCCTTCTCTTTTTTATCTCTTTTCTTTACAGATATTTTTTTAGTATTTGTTGACATTTTCTTAAGATTTAAATCTCTTTAATATGTATGCACTGCACAGGACAAGCATCTGCCGCATCCTTATTACAGCTTTCTTCTTCAACCTCCCTTACAATACCTTCGGACTTCTCTTCTCCTTTTTGTAAATTCACCTTTGTATCATCTCCCATTTCAAAAGAAGATGGGCAGATAACCGCACATGTTCCACACCCTATACATTTTTCACGTTCAAGAATTATTTTAAACATAATGATTGATTCTATTTATTGATAAATAACTTCATCTTCTCTCGAATCTTCTTATAAACTGCAAATTCTGCTTCTGGCATTATCTTATAAGGCACAATCTCATCAGGGTTTTTATCTAAAAAATCTCTAATCGCCCCTATCCACTCAACACGAATCTCTGTGTTTATGTTAATCTTAACAACGCCTCTATCAATCGCTTCTCGTATCTCTTTTTTTTGTATGCCCGAGCCCCCATGCAAAACAACAAAACAAGAAACTTCTCTTAATAAGTTGCTAATTCTTTCTAGCTCCATTTTAGGCATCTCTGTAAAAACTCCGTGAATATTTCCAACATCAAGCGCAATACAGTCAACCTCTGTTTCCTCTATAAATCTAACAATTTTTTCCAAGGAAGTCAAGGTAAATTTTTCAGCCTTTTTATTAAATAAGGCGGACTTTCCTCCTATTTTTGAAACCTCTCCTTCAACCAAAACACCTTTTTTATGCGCATATCTTACTATCTTCTTAGTCTCTCTTATGTTTTTGTCAAAATCTAGGTCTGAGCCATCAAAATGAACCATATCATAGCCATTATCTACCGCTTCTTTTAGTTCTTTATAGCTTTTCCCATGATCAAAGTTTAGATAAAGCTTAATCTTTTCTTTTTCTCTAAATTTTTTTATTAAGGCTACCGCATTTGTTTTTCCGAAAAAAGAGGCCTCTCCTTGTGAAGTCCCGCATAGGGCTGGAATATCTAGTTCTTTTGATGCTCTTGCAATCGCTTTAAGCTGTGTAAAATCAGAAAAATTAAACTGACCAATTGCAAATTTTTCTCTTTTAGCCTTCTTAAATATAGATTCTATTTTACTCATATCAATTAATTTTGACTTCTTTGATTTCGGGTCTCTTGAATTCACTTTCTAAATTAAGAAGACCGTGCTTTGCCCCCATCTTTTGAACGCAGCTCGTTGAATTTGCAATGCCAAATTGAAGAGCTTTTTTTACACAATTTGTCTTCATAAATTCTGACAAGAATCCTGCGCCAAAAGAGTCTCCCGCTCCCGTTCTATCAAGTGCATTTGGATTATCCGGCACTCCGGCATAAAACTTATCCTTAAAATAGACGATTGCACCATCAACTCCTTTTGTAATCAAAACTATTTCCGAGCCCAAGAGAGAGACTTTTTTTAGAATCTCATTCTCATTGTCATAATTAGTTTTTGTTAAAAGCGATGCTTCTTCCATATTTAGAAGCAATATATCGACATTCTTTAAAACATTTCTTATCTTGTCTTCCCGTATCTGGCTTTTGCTAGGATTTACCATCATCTTTACATTCTTTAGCTTCGCAAAGTCAATTAAGCCGTAAAATAGATCACTTGCATTAGCAGCAAAAGGAGCAAAGTAAAACCATCTCGCATTTAATCTTTCAAAAAAGACATCATCCTTAGAGTGTAAATCGGACGCCCCTCTATAGACCAGAATTGTCCTGTCTTTATCAGGAATATCAATAACAATGGAGTGATTGGTCGGCCTCTTTTCTGTTTCGGAAATTAGGTCTCTATTTACCTTATATTGCTCTAAATCTTTTATTACCGCTTCACCGGCACTATCTTTTCCAATTTTTCCGCAATATGCAACATTAAATCCTTGTTTTGCAAGAGTTGCTGCGCTGTTTGTTCCTCCTCCTCCTGATGTAAAAAAGATATCATCTACTTTTATCTTTGAACCAAGAGAGAAACAGACCCCTTTCTTGGTTAAAAAGCTGTCACTATCAATAACCACACTCTCTTTCGAATGTAAAAAAATGTCCTTTGTTGCCGAGCCAAATGTAATTACATCAAACATTTCTATTTTCTACAAATAATAAGGATGAAAAACGATATCTCTTTAATCTCTATTTCCTTAACTTTTTTTCAGCCCTGCTTATCTTTTTTGCAGTATTAACAAAGGAGTCAGGATTTACAGAGACATAGCCCATCTTATTTTCTACTAAAAACTCTACAAACCCGGGGATTATTGCCGGAGCTTCTCCGCAGATACCAACACTCTCTTTTAGTTTACGAGTCTCTGCCAAAAACTCTGCAACCGCCTTTCTTATCGCCGGATTGTTTTCGTCATACTTTTTTGAAAGCAGTGCATTGTCTCTATCTACACCTAAAACAAGTTGCGCTAAATCGTTACTTCCAATTGAAAAACCATCAAAAACCTTACTAAAATCTTCTGCTAATATGAGATTTGATGGAATTTCTGCCATAACATATATCTTTGTGTTCTTTATCCCCTCTTCTCTAATTAGCTTTTTAACCTTCTTTCCTTCATCAACACTTCTGCAAAAAGGAACCATTAAAGAGATATTTTTTAATCCAAAAACATTAATTGCTCTCTTTATAGCCTGACACTCCATCTTAAATGCCGGATAAAATTTTTCATCCAAGTATCTCGAAGCACCTCTAAAGCCAATCATTGGATTTGATTCTTCATTTTCGTATAGATATCCTCCAACAAGGTTCTTATATTCGTTTGTCTTAAAGTCGGAAAGTCGAACGATTACTTCTTGTGGATAAAAGGCGGCAGATATTTGAGCAATTCCTTCTGCAAGCTCTTTAATAAAATGCTCCTTTTTATCTTTATGTTCAATCGTAATTTCTGCAATCTCTTTTTTTAATTTTTTGTCTTTTATCTTTTCATAATGATAAAGAGCAAGAGGATGAACACGTATCTTTTCCGCCAATACAAACTCTACTCTTGCAAGTCCAACTCCGCTACAAGGAAGATGTGATGCTCTAAATGCCATCTCAGGAGTTCCTACGTTTAGTGTCACTTTTGTTCTTGTAGTGGGAACCTTACTCAAGTCGTATTCCTTTACTTGGTATGGGACATCTCCTTTGTAAACTCTACCATTTAGTCCTTGAGTGCAATCAACAGTAACATTCATCCCTGACTTTAATACCTCTGTCCCCTTTCCTGTTCCTACAATTGTAGGAACACCAAGCTCTCTTCCTACAATGGAGGCGTGTGCTGTCTTTCCTCCTTCATCGGTAATAATTGCAGATGCAAGCCTCATAATACTTACCCAATCAGGATCAGTCATTCTCGTAACCAAAACTTCACCCTTTTTAAATTTTTCAATGTTTTTAACATCCTTAATAACATTGACCTTTCCTTTTCCAATCTTCTCTCCAACTGCAATTCCTTCCAGTAAAGGTTTTTTGTCTGTTTCTAGGTTATATTCTTTATACGTTCTCTTCTTTTTTGGAGCATGTATTGTTTCTGGCCTTGATTGCACAATAAAGAGCTCGCCTGTTTCTCCATCTTTTGCCCACTCAATGTCCTGAGGTCTCTTGTAATGCTTTTCAATAATTACTCCCCACTTTGCAAGCGTTAATATCTCTTCATCCGTAATAGAGAAAGTTGCTGCTCTCTTTTCTGAGACCTTTTTTTCTAAAAGACCTCCTCCCTTCTTATAGACAAACTCCTTTGTTTTTCTTCCCATGTCTTTGCGAATAATTGCTGGGAATTTTTTTTCTAATGTTGGTTTAAAAACATAAAATTCATCAGGAGTAACACTTCCCTGAACAATCATTTCACCAATTCCAAAGATTGAGTTTATTAAAACAACATCTCTAAACCCACTCTCAGTGTCAAGCGTAAACATAATTCCGGAAGACGCCAAATCAGAACGAACCATCTTCTGAACTCCGACTGAAAGTGCAAATTTCAGATGCGGAACTTTCTTCTCCTCTCTGTATGCGATTACTCTGTCATTAAATGAAGAAGCGATACACTCTTTTATCGCCTTTAGTATATTCTCCTCGCCGGTAATATTTAAGAATGTTTCAAATTGACCGGCAAAAGAGGCATCCGGAGCATCTTCACAGACAGCTGAAGATCTCACTGCAACAGTAACTTCTCCACTTTTACACATTTTTTTGTATGACTTTCTTATTTCACTCTCTACGCTAACAGGAAACTTCCCTTTCATTATTACCTCTCTCGCCTTCTTTCCTGTTTCTCGCAAACTTTTAGTACTGTTTCTATTATATTTTTTAAGAAGTTTTTTTAACTCTGCTTCAATGTTATTTTCTTTTAAAAAACTCCAATAACTTTCCGTAGTAACTGCAAATCCACTCGGAATATTTACTCCCTTCTTAGTTAACGTCCTAATCATCTCTCCAAGAGATGCATTTTTGCCCCCTACAAGCGGAAGGTCTTTGTAAGAAATTTTTTCGTATGGAACCGTATATTTTTTGTTCATATCTTATTTTTATTAATTA
>PWII01000039.1 GCA_003561025.1 Candidatus Nealsoniibacteriota bacterium | reverse complement strand
GAAAACTTTTCTTGAACAAATTTCTTCGCCTCTTTTACCATCTTTTCTCTCCTCTTTTTGTCTTGCAATATATCGATAACTGCGGATGCAAATTTTTTGTCATCTTCAACAATCACTGCTTTTCCTTCGGGATAAACCTCTTTTTGAATCGGTGAAACAAGAGCAACAACAGGCGTCTCGGCAAGCATCGCTTCACCAACAACAAGCCCTTGCGTCTCTGTCTGTGATGAAAAAACAAAGAGATCGGCCGCTCCATAAACCTTTTGCGCATCCTCCTTTTTTAGCGCACCTGTGCAAATCACCATATCACTCACTCCCATCTTTTTTGCATCACTATTAACCTCATCTATGTCCCCCGGACCAACAAAGAGAAGTGTCGCCTTGTAATTCTTTTCCTTCATCTCTCTTATCATTTCAAGCAATACATTCAAGTTCTTTTCCTTAGACATTCTTCCCAAATAAAGAAGTACCTTTGTCTCTTCAGGAATATTGAATTTTTCTCTTAGCTCTTTTTTTGTAAATGGTTTTTTGGGTATCTCTATTCCTGTAGGTATTACAAAAATCGGTTTTTTGACTCCACATTCAATTAACTTTCCTTTCATCATTTCACTCGGTGTCATAATAGCATCAACCTTGTTTCCTAAAGACTTTGTTCTTCTTCTCATAACATATGCTCCCATCTCTCCGGCATAAAGACGTCCATATTCTTCTACCAGTGTATGATAAAAAAGAACTTTTCCTTTTTTTGATTTCAACATATGTCTTTCAAATGCATTCGGTCCCCAAGTTACCGTATGAAGCCAATAAGCATCAGGGTCAAACTCTTTTGCTATTTTTTCAATCTTCTTTTCAGAATTAACCCTAAAAACTCTCTCCTCCTTCCCAAACAGATTAACTGCCAATTTATGTGCTATTAGAGACGAAGGCACAGTAAAATGCTCGGGCCGCTCCTTTTTTACTCCGTAATCAGGAGCAATGATTTTCATCTCATGCCCCTTTGACAAAAATCCATCAACTGCAGTGTTTAGAGAAACGGTAACACCATTTGGCAGTGGATAAGTTAACGAAGAAACAACTATTTTCATAATTCTATTAAATAACTTTATAATATATTTAGTCTATCATAAAAAATTAATAATTCAAAAAAAAGCGGTCGACATCTGTCGACCATAAAAGAGCATTTATTATATTTGTCTCGCCATCTTTTTTGCACGCTTTGCCGCCTCATTTAAAAATGATATGTCAATTAAACCGGTTTTATCAAACATTATACCTATAAGAATATAAAACTCTTCATCCTTATATAAATCTAAAAAATATTCGTGCCAAAAAGAGTGAAAATCAGAAGGAAGTTCAATAGTAATTCTTCCTCCTCTGGCTTCCGGAGGCCAATGGTGCTTATTATAATTACAGGAAATAGATGGCTCTTTCCCTCTTAAAAGATATATCTCTTTTCTCTTAAGAATACGACCATTTTCTCTCTTTTCCCACATATAATTGCCAAAATCTTTGGCAATAAAAAAGAGATCATGCTTGTCTCTTGCCTTGGTTCCAAAAACCGAAAGAAATGATTTTTGAAAGTCAGGAGGCTTTTTTTCAAGGAACAATGACAATTCTTTACTTAGACATTCATTCAAGTGAAACCCTCCTTATAAATATTTTTTATTTATGATACTTATTTAAAAAAAATAATCAAATAAAATCCGGTTATCAGTGGTAACCGGAATTTATTTTTTATCTTTTTGAGTTGATAAAATATTCCCCTATCTCCATCCTTTTTTTAAAAGAAAGCTTATCTCACATCCATTTATTGCTTCATAAGTAATACTGCCACAACTCATCTCTCTAAACTCCTCTGTGCAAAAATCTTGCGCCCTACCATATTCTTTAGCACTCGCAATATCTTTTATTGCATCTCCTTCAATACATTTTTCGTCCTCACTTTTCTTATGTGAAGTAATCTTTTTATTTATCTCCTTCATCTTGCTAATTGCGGAAAAAACCCTTTCTCTAATTCTATCTAGCTCTATATCATTTCTCTCTTTCACAAGAACCCCTTCCCTTAGTATCTCATTTAATTTTTTTCTTGTCTGCTCTCCGACAAAGCCAGTTGCGGAAAGCCCATATTTTTTTTGAAATCGCAAAATAGCACTCCGCGTTCCTTCACCAAAATAACTCGTCTCTTTTCCTCTTGAGCCCCACCCGGAAACTGCCACTCTTGTTGTAGGATCGGTATTTAAGACAGCTTGCAGATAGCTTACCGCTACACCGGTAGCCCTTTCTCTTATATTATTGTTAAACGAAAACCCGGAAGGAACTCCTCTCACATAATTTCTCATTGTAATTTCTTGAGGTGTGCTTAGAAGATCTTGATAAATCTCTTGGACTTCCTTTCTTAGAGCATCTATATCTTCTCTTAACAAGTTTCTTTCCCCTATATCTTCACCAAAAACAGGAGCAAGAAAAGATAGTGCTATAGCTATAGTAATAATTGCAACAATTATTACTTTTGCCTTATTTTTCATCTGCTTTTTTTTCATATATATTTTTCTTAATTATAATTATTACTATTAATATGCTAATTCATACCAGCTTCCACAAACTTCATTACTTTTTTCACTTTCAACACCTCCCACAAGATGAGTTACGCTATAACAAAATACTGTATGAAAATCCCCCCAAACATCATCATTATAGATCT
>PWII01000080.1 GCA_003561025.1 Candidatus Nealsoniibacteriota bacterium | reverse complement strand
GAAGTTAGAGGTTGGAAGTTAGAGGTTGGAAGTTAGAGGTTGGAAGTTAGAGGTTGGAAGTTAGAGGTTGGAAGTTAGAGGTTGGAAGTTAGAGGTTGGAAGTTAGAGGTTGGAAGTTAGAGGTTGGAAGCTAGAAGCCAGAAACCAGTGTCTGGCAGTAAGACCTTGAAGACCTTAAAGACCCTACAGACCTTAAAGACCCTAAAAAAGCCGGAACACCAAACACTGACAGGCCACAACCCCAGCCACCCTGAGCGAATGCGAAGGAAACAAAAAACAAAAAAAACGAACAACGAACAAAAAAATACAAACCAATGAAATCCCTATATATATATATAACAATTTCCCTATTCAGCTTTTCCCTGCTAAAGGCAGAAAGTGAACAAGCCCGGCTCAGCACCGACGCCAATGTGTTTGGCCACGTCATTAACGCTGAAACAGGCGATCACGTTCCGTTCATCAACATTTTGGTGGAAGGGACGCGCATCGGTACCATTACCGATGCTTCCGGACATTATTTGTTAACCAACCTGCCTCCTGGCCAGCATAGGCTCATCGTGCAGGGCATGGGCTTCGAAACAACCTACAAAGAGTTTGAAGCCATTGAAAAAATGACCAAAGAGGTTGACGTTGATGTAATGCCAACAGCAATCGCCCTCCAGGAGGTCGTATTTACCGCCTCTCCTACCCGCAGCGGGTTCCGCTACCAGCCCGACCAGGCTTTTGTAGGAGAAGCGCTGCAACGCCGCAGCGAAGCCTCCTTTGGCGAAATGCTCAATTACGAACCTGGCGTGGCCATGCGTTCGTTTGGTTCAGCTCCTGCGCGCCCCGTGATTCGCGGACTGGATGGCGACCGCATCCTTATTCTGCAAAACGGCGAACGCATGGGCGACATCTCAGAAACCTCCGCCGACCATTCCATTACAATGGACCCGCTGGCTGCAAGCCGCGTTGAAGTCGTAAGAGGACCGGCAAGCCTTCTCTATGGTTCCAGCGCACTGGGCGGCGTGATCAACCTGATGACCACCGACATCCCCGAAGACTGGGATATGGGACACTCTGGCGTGCTGTCAGCACAGGGAGCCACCGTGAATGAAATGGGCGCCGGTTTCGCACGCTACACCTACGGGGCAGAAAACAATGCATTTACCGGCCGCTTTGCCTACCGACAGTCAGGAGATATACAGACACCGGACGGCGTGGTTCCACATACCTCTATGCAAAATATTGACGGCGCCATCGGCGGCAGCTTTCGTCGCGACAACTTCACTGGCGGCCTCAGCGGTTCTTTTGTACAACAGCATTTTATGATCCCTGAATCGATGGATGATGATGAAAAAGTGGAGATTCAGATGCAGCGCATCGGGGTGCAAGGTAACTTTTTCAGGGAAAGGGAAGGTCTCTTTGACAGGGCACAGCTTCGGTTCAACGCCGGCAGGATGTTCCAGCAAGAGATCGAAATGGAGCTGGAAGATGATGGCAGCTGGGATGAAGATGTTGAACTGGAGTATGACAAATACAGCCTCAGCTCCACACTTACGATGCAACACAAACCAATAGGCATTGTCGACAGGGGTGCATTCGGCCTGAACATCTACGGACACGAAATGGATGTGGCCGGCGATGAAGCCTACACCCCAGGCGAGCGAAGGCTGTCGGCGGCCCTGTTTACCTTCCAGGAAGTGCCAATGACCAACAGGTTGAGGCTACAGGCAGGCGTGCGTATTGACTTCCAGCATACCTCAGCACTCAGCAATGAACTATTTCCTGACATCAGCTCATCGAGAAACGCCCTGAACTATTCCGGTTCGATGGGCCTTAATTACCGTCCGGCCACCGGATGGGAAATTGGCGCCCAGCTGGCCCGTTCGCACCGGAACCCAACCGTTGAGGAACTCTATGCCTTTGGCGACCACCTCGGTGCCGGTGTCTTCGAAATCGGCGATCCCGACCTGAAAGATGAGATCGGACACGGCGGCGACCTCTTTGTAAACTTCCGTAATGAAAGGATGCATGTTGAACTTGCCGGTTACGTGAACCATTTCCTGAACTTCATCATTTTCCGACCGGTTGACCCGGCTGAACGACCAGACATTGAAACCGATTACCCGATTTTTGCTTATGAAGGGGATGAAGCCCGTCTCATCGGTGGAGAGTTCTCAATGAAATACATGTTAACAGAAAAGTTGTCACTCAACTTAGGAGCTGACTACGTGCGTGGCCAGCGTACCGGGAACGGCTCGGACGACCTTCCCTTCATCCCACCGTTCAGGATGATGGCCGGCGCCGAATACGATTTTGGCTCTTTCTGGATTGGTGCCAGGGTGCAAAATGTGGCCAAACAAGACCGTGTAGCAGCCGGTGAAGAGGTAACCGACGGTTACACCCTGCTGGGAGCACAAGTGGGCTACAGGCTCAATAGCCGCGGCCGCCATGTGATCATCCTGCGTGGCGAAAACCTCCTCGATGAATCATACCGCGACCACCTGTCGCGCATAGAAGACCGCAACGTCTCCATGCCTGGAAGGAACATAACCCTCGCTTACAGGTGGTTTTTTTAACTCTTATTTAAACACACTTTATTTTTTTGGCACAGTATTTGATATTATATTAGCGAATTGGTTTTGTTAACAACAATATACAATTTTTCTTCATGTTGTTTTGGTTAGTGAATGAAGCCCGGCACCCCGCCGGGCTTTGTTTTT
>PWII01000048.1 GCA_003561025.1 Candidatus Nealsoniibacteriota bacterium | reverse complement strand
ATAAATAAGATATGAAACTATTAATTAAATTTTTATTTATTGTGGTTATTTTCGCACTTTTTACTGCTATAGGCATATCTTTTGCTTTTGGCATCGGAAAAGAAGTCGATATAACTTGGACACAAGAAGATTTTAACTCAGGTCTTAGTAAATCAAAAGTAACTATTGATGATATTCAAAAATTAAATCTGGAAAATTTAGCAAGAAACAACTTTTCAACTTCTGGAACAAGTGAGATAGATGATTTTTTTACCAGTGAAGAGATAAGCGCCCTAGTTTCCACTGCGAACGATAAGAGCGGACCAATAAGAGATGTAAAAATATCATTTAAGGACGACGGCAAAGTAGAGACGAGCTTTAAGCTCTCTGATAATTTTGTTGATTTTCTAAAAGAACAAAAAATTATTCCCAGTAATCTCCCATGGGAAGTTGAAGCGGCCGAAGAAAATGTAGAGTTGGCAGAAGGGTCAAGTGGCGCTACGCTTACTGATATGGTTGTTGATTACATCACAAACAAGGCTAACAATAAACCGGTTTATGCTACAGGAGAGCTTACAAGAGCATCTGATAACTCTGTTGATATAAAGATAGAACAGCTAACAGTTGGCCGTATTCCCCTCCCTCAAGAGGCAATAGAGAGAGTTGAATACGAGACTGTACGTGTGATTAACGCGATAATATCTCCGGAAAATGGTTTTCATATTGAAGAGTTAGAGGTTCGTGAAAACGCACTCTTTTATAAAGGAACCCTTCCTGCGGAAATAGAGGGAACAGAGCTATAAGAAATTTTTACATTATTATTTAAATTAAAAAAGCCCATACCTTAAAAGGTGTGGGCCTTTTTTTGTTTTACTGAGTCAAGTTTTCATGAGTAATGTACGCTTCTTGCTGTCTGTCATAGACAATTGCTCCCTGTTTTTCCAAGTTTTCAATATATTCCTTTACGGTATAATTTGGACCAACTCGTACTATTCCTCTTTCCTTTTTTATCGCTTCTTCAACTTGATTAATAAGAAAAGGTTCATTTTTTTTCAGAAAATCCAAGATAATCTGAGACAAAGCTAGTGAAGTAATGTACGCTTCTTGCTGCTTGTCATAGGAAATTGCTCCGTATTCTTCTAGATCTCCAATATATTCCTTTACGGTATAATTTGGACCAACTCGCATTTTTCCTCTTTCCTTTTTTATTACTTCTTTAACTTGCTCAATAGTAAAGGGCTCATTTTTTTCTAAAAAACTCAAGATAATTTCTTTTGTTCTCTTAAATTTTTTTTTCACTACCCTTCCCTCCTTTCTTTTAAAATTTTATATATAAACACGTAGTCGTGTAATTTTTTTAATGAGCAACTATTTTGCGCTATTATACAATATTATTTTAAAAAAACAATATTTTAAAAAAATGCCCTGCCAATTGTAATCGGCAGGGCTTTTATCTAGTCCTTGCAAGTAAGATTCTTTTCTTTAAAAAATCTCTTTAGATTCTCCATTACCTCCTTTTCAAGAAAAGGAGAAAAAGTAATTTCAATTACTCCTTTTCTAATAATAGAGAAGCTATTTTCGTCTAAGGCTACCTTGATTATTTTTTCTCCTGTTACAACCTCTACATCTTCTGCTTGCTTCTCAATTTCATTAGCTAATTCAAAGGAATCTAGATATTGTCGTTCTAAAACTACCTCAATTTTTACTTTTTCATTACTATTTCTTCTGTAAAAGGTTAAATGATTATTGTTAGTGGAGTTTGTTTTTTTCAATGACATCACTTCCTTTAAGGACAAGCTCGCCATCAATCAGGAAAGCTTTCTCGCCAGATCGATTGTATACCCCTGAACTGTCTCTCCAGTGAAGCCTTCCACAGTCATCACATGGATATGAAGACGAGTGAGATATTCCGCTACAACCTGTCTGAAGCGAGATAACTATATTAAAATTAATCACCCCAGAACAGTCTATACATTTCACTTTAAACCCTCCTTTACTGATAGTTTAGAACTTAAAAAAAGTACAATCTACTCTGCTTTGTATTATACAACAATTTATTTAAAAAACAAATAAAAATTTATCTTACTTTTTTAAGTAGTTCCATTAATGCCTCCTTAATTGGTGCAACCTCCAAAAGCTCTTCTTCTTCTGTATGAAGTATTGCAGGCTTTTTGGTCGCTTTTGATATATATAGTGAGCGAATTGGAAACTCAACATCTGTTTTTCCAAGAATATTGTCAGTAAGAATAACTTCTCTTCTTGCTCCCCTTTCATAAATATTTCCATCAGGCATACAGAGTGCAAATGCATCAACCCATGCTGCATCAACCTCTCCCCCATTTTCCTTTGCTACATTTTGCCAATAGGAGGAAACCAGCCTAAAAACCTCTTCCTTGCTAAAGTTATCTTCACTTTTGCTTAGCGCAATTCTTTTTGGATTTCTTACAAGCCCTTTTCCTTTTACAAAAAAACCGGCGTCGTTGGCGAGAATAGGAAGGTCTGTTTTCCCAAAATAAGATTGAGCTTTCTTTTTTGCATTCTCTTCTAGTGTGCCATCTTCATTGATTTCAACTACATCTATACCAATATCTTTTGGTGAATATAGATTAATTTCAGGATCTATTTTTTTTACAATTCTCTTGTATCGCTCAAGTTTTCCTCTATTGTTTGTCGCTACTAATATCTTCTTCATATAATAAATACTACAAATTGATAAAAAATATTTCTAATATCCGGGAAAATAGTCTCTCTTAATT
>PWII01000020.1 GCA_003561025.1 Candidatus Nealsoniibacteriota bacterium | reverse complement strand
TTGGTGCATAACCTGAATGTATTCAGGGCTTTGGTTGCATCAGGTGTCAAGACCATGTGCATGGTTAAGGCGTTTTCGTATGGGAGTGGCACTGTGGAGATAGCCCGAATGCTTGAGTTTCACCAGGTTGATTACCTTGCAGTGGCTTATGCCGATGAGGGGAAGGCATTGCGACAGGGTGGAGTAAATACCCCTGTTGTGGTAATGAACCCTGAGATACGTACTTTTGAAACGCTTTTTAAATACCGGCTCGAACCGGAAATATACGGATTGCCTATATTGCAAAAACTCATAAATGCCATTAACGAATACTCAGAAGCAGAGCAAATAACTGTTTTTCCTATTCATATAAAGATTGATACCGGCATGCATCGTCTTGGGTTTTTGCCCGGAGAAACAGACGCCCTGCTTGCATTACTGCGCGACACTCCAAGGATAAAAGTTGCATCGGTTTTTTCGCATTTTGCTGCAAGTGAGGATTATAAGCATGATGATTTTTCCAGGAAACAAATTTCTCTGCTTGTGGATGTTTGCAACAGAATAGAGAAGGCTTTGGGTTATTCATTTATACGGCACATAGCAAATTCGGCTGCCATATCACGTTTCCCTGACGCACATTTTGATATGGTTCGTCCGGGCATAGGTCTTTATGGCGTCAGCGGTGATCCGAACGTTCAACCCCTTTTAAAACATGTAAGTACCTTTAAAACAATTGTTTCGCAGGTTAAATCAATCCGAAAGGGCGAAACAGTAGGTTACGGACGGAATGCCAAAGCCGACAATGATATGATAATTGCAATATTGCCGGTGGGCTATGCTGATGGACTATCCAGGCAACTGGGAAATGGGCGCGGCCAATTATTAATCAAGAATACAATGGTTCCAATTGTTGGAAACATCAGCATGGACATGTGCGCCATTGATGTAACAGGACTTAGCGCGAAAGAGGGTGATGAAGTGATGATCTTTGGCAGCGAATTGCCGGTGCAGAAAGTAGCTGAATATATGGAAACAATACCTTACGAAGTGCTGACTTCCGTATCGCAGCGCGTCAAAAGGGTATATTACCAGGAGTAGCTCTTATCCAGTTTTTTAATATCAGTTTTCCCGTTTGAGTCATGATGCTTTCAGGATGAAACTGCACCCCTTTTACATCATATTGTAAATGACTGATTGCCATAATGAGTTTATGCTCGTCAACAGCGGTTACTTTCAGGTTACCCGGAACGGTATTTGGATCAATTACCCATGAGTGATACCGGCCGGTTTCAAAATCATCGGGGCAGCCAAAAAACAGGGGTTCTTGCTTATCTGTAATGATGGTTTTGATGGCTTTCCCGTGAAGCACCTGTTCGAGGTTCATAAGCCCGGCTCCAAATACTTCGCCAATTGCCTGGTGCCCCAAGCAAACACCAAGAATGCTTTTATATGGTGCATACCGGTCAATGAGTGCGCAAGTGATACCCGCATCCTTGGGCAAACCCGGTCCAGGCGATATAATGATCTTATCATAAACCCCGGCAGCATTCACAGATATCTGATCATTGCGTAGTACCTCCAGATGAAAACTTTCCGGCATTACGTCCTCCACCATGTGGTAAAGGTTATAGGTAAACGAATCGTAATTGTCGAGAATGAGAATTTTCATCAGTAAACCGGTTTGCTGATTGCAAAAGTAAGAATATTAGATTATAATTGTCAGGGAGTTCCTTGTGTGATATTTCTGTTATAAAAATTTGTGATTCAATTCTCTCTTCAATAGTAAAAAATTTGTGTTCTTTTGTGAAGAAATTTGTGTTCACTAATTCAAAAAAAACCAACCTATGAAAGAGATCATCAAAACCCCAAACGCGGCGCAGCCTGTTGGCCCTTATAACCAGGCAGTAAAAGTAAACGGCACTTTGTATGTATCAGGACAGATACCCATTAACCCCGAAACCGGTGAGCTGGTAAAAGGTGACGTACAGGATCAGGCGCGCATGGTGATGCAAAACATGGGTGCCATTCTCGATGCGGCCGGCATGAACTTCACCAATGTGATTAAGTGCAGCATCTTCATAACCGATATGAATGATTTCCCGAAGATCAACGAGGTGTATGCCGGTTATTTTAAAGAGGATCCGCCTGCTCGGGAAACCATACAGGTGGGTGCTTTGCACAAATTTGTGGATGTGGAGATCAGTTGTGTGGCGGTAGAATAACCAACGCCTTTTTCTATACATCACCAGGTGTTTATTTCACCAGCTTCAATATCTCCCTGATCACCTTCCTGGCCATAAAGCCAAGCGCTTTTCCCCGGTTCGAGAAGTCGTTGAATGTGCCAATGATAATTGATTCGGTGATCGGATGGTAGAACATGAACGCACCGGTTGCGCCCACACAACCCCAGCAGGCATATTTTTTGGGCATGATGAGGGGCACGGTCTTTATCTTCCAAATAGAATAGCCATATCTGAACCCAAGCGTTGGGAATCCCATATTGATGTCATCGTTTATCATACGATCGAGGGTTTCTTTTTTTATCAGCTGCCCGTTTAGCAAGGCTTTCATGAACAGCAGATATTCATCGAGAGGTGCTGTAACGCTGCCACCGGCGTAATCAATTTGATGAACGCCATTGATGGAAAGCAGGTTTCGGCCATTTACATACAAAGGTGCAGTAGGAGTTTCGGCCTTTTGTTTTGGTTCAGAAAAGCCGCTCATGTAAGCGTGCTGCATTCCAAGCGGGTTAAATATGAACTCATGCATCACCTCGTGGAAGGCTTTTTC
>PWII01000010.1 GCA_003561025.1 Candidatus Nealsoniibacteriota bacterium | reverse complement strand
TGCAGTCTATCCACTATCTTTTCTATCTTTTTTTGAGGCAATATTAGCTCTATCTTTTTTACAGGTAGATTCATATTTTTCTTAAAACTTCCTCTTCAAGTTTTTTAAAATTTTCGCTTGCAATTTTATCAATCTCCTTCTCCTTTGATGAGTATTTAGTCTCTGTGTCTTTTTTTATATCCACAAAGTCTTTCTTTAGTTCAAGCGGTAATCTTTTCCTCTTTTCTCTATAAGAAGCGACAATCTTTTCTTTTTTCTTTTTATAATCTTCGATTCTCTCTCTTTTCTCCTTTTCTAGTTCATCTTTTAGCCTTGACACTTCTTTTTCAATTTTTTCCTCTTCTTTTTTTATAATGTCTATTGAGTTGTTTTTCATAATTACTTTTTTAAAGATATCTGTTCCCGCGAGATTATAACAAATTATTAGAAAAAATCAAATTTTGGAATTATAAAAATAACTCCCTTCTTTAAAAAAGGGAGCAAAGAGATTTTATCTCTCTATTCTTATTCCTCTCGCCTCATGGTAAAAGACGAGAAATAAAAGGGCTGTAAATATTAAATTTATTAAAAGTACAAATAGGTGTCCGATTAATGAGAATTTATTTGACAACATTAGAAGATAGAGTCCATATGATATGGCAAACGGTATGAGTGACAGAAAGAGAGATGTTATTACTGCAGATAGTTTCTTCTTTGGCTTTATTGGGCTTGGATAAGTTTGAACCAATATTCCAAAAAAGATAAAAAGCGAAGCAAAAACAAAGAATAAATATGCTACAATAATTAAAAGCATAATACCCCTCCTTATCTCCTTTCTAGAATATCTCGCAGCTCTTTTTCTGAGATTCCAATATCATCAGCTGAGAAATATCCTTTTTTTGCTTCCTCCCCTAGAAGAAGGATAAGTTTTTTTTCTTCACCTTCTTTAATACGAGAAATTAAGCTTTTTGCATACAATAAGCTACCTTTTTTTATTAGACCTCTAATCTCTTCCTCTGAGGTTCCCAGATCTTCTAAAGATATTTTTCCTGTGTCCATCTCCTGGTAGAGGTGAGAGACATAATTTGTGTAATTAACTGTACCTTCGCGAAGCGTTTCCAACCATGCTTCGGATAACAGGAAAGGTATACTCTTTTTGTCTGCATTGTTTGGCTCTGCATTGTTTTGTTCTGCACTCTTTTTTCTCATTATTTTACCTCCTTTTAATGTTCTGGCTTTATTATAATATATTTTTTATAATTTTACAAACAGAGATGAGTTTGCTATCCCTCACCCCCTTCGTACACCCCCGGGGTGTACGAAGGGGAAGTAATGAAATGTATTGATGTAGTATGGGTTGTATAAAAAATAGCGCTATATGGCACTATTTTTAGCTTAGGATAGATATTTTTCATTATGTGCCCCCGGTAGGATTCGAACCTACGACACTCGGCTTAAAAGGCCGCTGCTCTGCCAGGCTGAGCTACAGGGGCTCTCCTGCGCTTGAACCTTCATTCAAGCTTCGGATGAGCAAGTAATAACATATCATCACTACTTGTCCTTCCGAAGCTCAATTGGAATATTGAGCGGAGGGGGAAGCTACAGGGGCATAACAACTCTTGTATTTTACTCTATTTTTTCTTTTTGTAAAGATTTTGGGGCTATAATCCCTCTTTGTGCAACTCTTGAAGAATTTCTTTCTGTTTTTTTGTTATCTTTTGAGGAATCTCTATATTTAAAATAATATAAAGATTTCCCTGCCCATAGCCGGAAAGCTTAGGAAGCCCTTTTCCGGAGAGGCGAATAATTTTTCCGGAAAAACTCTTTTCCGGAATTTTGAGACTAATCACTTTTCCTGATATTAGCTTTAGCTCAACTGTATCTCCTAATACCGCCTGAGAAAACTTTATGTTTGCATCATAGTATAGGTCTGCCCCTTTCCTCTTAAATTTCGTCTTATTTTCTACATCTATTTCAATATATAGATCTCCGGGAGGGTTACCTCTTCTCCCCGCGTTTCCTTTTCCGTCAATCTTAAGTGTTTGACCACTATCTATCCCGGCAGGAATAACAAAGCTTATCTTTTCTTTTTTGCTAATTCTGCCTTCGCCGTGACAATCCTTGCACTTTTTGTTAGAGACACTTCCTTCTCCCTCGCAATCAGGACAAGAAACAATTTGAGAAAATGCTCCAAAAAAAGTTCCTGTCTCTTTTCTTATTCTTCCCTCTCCCTTACAGGAACTGCATTTTTCTTTTTTGGCCCCTTTTTCGTCACCGCTTCCATTGCAAGAATTGCATAAAACAAGCTTTTCTATAGTCATCTCTCTCTTTTCATCTTTTATAACTTTTTCCAAAGAAGTAGTAACACGTATTTTGAGATCTTCCCCACTCTTTCTTCTCTTTTTTGGCCCTCCGCCAAAACCAAAAAAATCTTCAAAAATATCACCAAAATCAAAGCCTCCTTGGGAAAAACCATCAAAGCCTCCAAATCCTTCTCCCGAATTTTCGGCACCTCCAAATCCTGCGCCGGGACCCGCCTTGCCAAATCTATCGTACTGGTCCCTTTTCTTATCACTTGAAAGAACATGATAAGCCTCGCTTATCTTTTTGAATTCTTTCTCATCCCCTCCTTTGTCGGGATGGTGTTTATGAGCAAGCTTCCTATATGCTTTTTTTATCTCATCTTTTGAGGCGTTTCTATCAACACCAAGAATTTTGTAATAATCTTCCATACCTACTTACAGAATAAAAATCTTTGCCCTTCTAGCAAGAAGAGCAAAGATAATTTTTATTTTTAAATCTATTTTG
>PWII01000050.1 GCA_003561025.1 Candidatus Nealsoniibacteriota bacterium | reverse complement strand
ATGACCGGATCAGAGTTGCTTCCGGAATCAAGAATCGTTAAATAACTGCTCATAATGCAATTTTTAAATGTGACATCCGAGTTTATGCTACTCAGAACCGATGATGTTCTGTGGATCACACAGTTTCTTACAAACACATCGCATTGTTGAAATCCCATCGCTGTTCTGTCACCGGGAATAATGACACAATTGTTGATCGAAATTTCGTACGCCTGAAATCCACCTACGCTGCGTATGGAAACATTGGAAACGGAACTGTTGTTAATATATCTGAACGCCAATGAGTAAACATAGGTGGTATAGACATCTTCGCCACGAATATGAATATAACTTCCTGGCAGCAGAGCTTTTTCCCAGGGATTATCATGATAGTCGTAGTGACCGGGAGCCAGGTGAACAGTGTGAGGGTTATCCTCTGTGCCTTCGATTGACTCCAATGCAAAACCCAATCGCTGCCACGGATTGTCCTGTGATCCGTTACCGGTCTCATCACACCCATAATAGGCATCCACATAAAAATCATCGGCCCGAACAGATACCGTCAGGCAGATCATCATGACTGTTATAAATGGAATGGTTTGCCGGAATCGCATCGTTTAGTCCTCCCGTACCATAAAGAGTATCGGTTTTGAAGGGTTTGGTCAAAATTCCGCGCGGCCGCTGGGCTGCTGCGCAGCCGAAAGGGGGAATAGGTGAACAGGGGAAAAGGGGAAGGGTAGGGGCGTGGTTTCCACGCCCTCTGTGGTCGGCAAAATCCTTTATTGATAACAAATTCAACCACAAATCACGCGTTCTTATGATGGGATTTACCAAAACGCCATGAAAGAAACATTGTCTCTCATTACGCATGATGACCTCTCTCGCGTTGTAATCCGTCTCTGCCTTGCGGCATTTCCGGAACAACTGCGTTCTCTCCTGTGAGGAGAGATTTTAAAATATTGCGTTTACAATGATTTAACCTGCCCGGCGTGACCTATGGTCACGAGAACGCTTCGCTTGAGAGCATGTGAACATGAGAACATGAGAGAAAAAGACAATCACGCCATCTTTGTCAACAGAATAAACCCGTAGGGACGGGTTTCATGCCCGTCCATTGTGTAGGGGCACAAGACCCCTACCTACATTCGGCCAATATAAAACGATGGGTTTACAATGATTAATCACATCCGGCGCGGCCTTATGAGGGCGCGGAAACCACGCTACATTTGGCCTCCTGGGTCAAGTCCTGAAAAAAAGTTGTCACTTTCTTATGGGTGATTCGTTGTGAGTTTGCTGATTGAGTCATCGCCCCCATGGGGGCGAAATTTTTTCCACACAGGGTATTGAAATTCATGCAGATACCCTTTCTGCTATCGCTGATTTGCGGAATGCGCTGGGGGTCTGATAATTCAACGATAAGTGCGGCCGATCGGTATTATACAAACGAACCGCTTGATGACAGGCAACCCGGGCTAACTCTTTCGTGTCAAATGTATAATTCAGATAGTATTCCGTTTTAAGAATACCGTTCACTCGCTCTGCCAACGCATTTTCTGCACAATGATCCTTCTCGGTCATACTGATGACCAGACCATGGTGCTTTAAAATATCGGTATATAGATGCGCGCTGTACTGAAAACCGCGATCTGAATGATGAATCGGGTGGTCACCCGGTGTAAGGCTCCGCAAAGCCATTTGCAAGGCCTTGATGCAACCCGTGGTTTCCAACGTGTTATTGACAGCATATCCCACAATTTCACGCGTGTAGGCATCGGTTATCAGACTTAAATACAGAAACCCTTCACGAGTCGCTATATACGTGATATCGCTCACCCATGCCTGATTGGGTGCTGTTAGAACCAGATTCTTTAACTGGTTTAAATACCGATGAAACGCAGGATCCGAATACGTTGTACGAGCGTATCGACGACGACGTTCAACCAGATAATCATGCCGGCGCAATACCTCAATAAAGCGATCTCTTCCCAGCTTGATATCATTCGTCTCAAACTTACTTGTTAAGTTGAAATAGAGTTTCCGGGCACCTTGTTTGGGATGGAAACTGCGAATGTCCTGGACCCAGCCGATAATCCGTTCCTCCTCAATCGATGCCCGGACCTGCTGAGTGTGCTTTTTATAATACGCTTGCCGGGTCATCCCTGTGCGCTTACAAAGAGCGACAACGGTGACTCCTTCGTGACGGGTTCCCTTTGTCATCCCTTTTTCAACCGCTTGCTGTCGAGTTTTTTTTTCATCGCATCAAAGTCTGTGATGCCAAATTCTTCACAAACCACTTCAAAATAGGATTCGGCAAGAATCTGATCCAAACGCGTTTCTGTCAAGGCTTTCTCCAAAAGTTTGATTCGCTTTTTAAGGTGCTCAATTTGATTTTGATCGTCCACTGTTTCTATCCTCACCATCTTGGGTAATAAATGATTTTTTCCATATTTTTTTAACCACTTGGTCAAGGTTTCCCCCCCAGTTATACCATAATAAGTCTTCGCTTCGCTCAACGATTGAAACTTGCCGGCTTCAATCGCTTCGACTACCTGTAATTTGAATGATTCACTGTAACGTTTTACCTCTGCCATCTTGTCCTCCTTTTTAGGAAGAAAGTGTCAACCTATAACAGGACAAGACCCAAGACCCTGACTTCTGTCTTCTGTCTTCTGTCTTCTGTCTTCTGTCTTGTAAAATTCGCCAGAACATATCAGACTAAGGGCATGAAACCGATCGGATTCAGGACAACTGCAAATTATCCGGGCACACGGGAGGCGTGTTTTCATGACCAATGACCAGTATCTGATT
>PWII01000037.1 GCA_003561025.1 Candidatus Nealsoniibacteriota bacterium | reverse complement strand
TGGTAAGAATCTCTTTTCTTCTCTCTTCGTTATTATCATATACTCCTTCTTCTATCATAGAGAGATGTCCTTTGATAATACTAAGTGGTGTTCTCAGTTGATGGGATACAATAGACATAAACTCTGTCTTTATCTTGTCCAGTCTCTGCAGTTTCTTGTATGCAACCTTTAGCTCTTTTACTTGTTCGTCTACCTTCTTTTCTAGATTTTCTGAAAAGTCTTGCACTTCAGAGTATAGCTTTGCGTTTTGCAGAGATATTGATATCTGCTTACAAAGACTATCCAAAAGTTCAACATCCTGATGTGTGTAAGGGTCTTTTGATATCTTTTCTCCCAAGACAATCATTCCTATAACCTCATCTTTAGAGATAAGGAGATTGCAAAGAGCGGCCTCTATTTTCTGCATATTTTTCCTTAAATTCTTTACCTTCTTTCTTTCTTCTTCTGACTTTGCATCACTTATCATTGCAGTAAGCTCATCATAGACAAGTGGTTTTTGTGTTTTTTTTAGATACTCTGTTAAGAAGCTATCCTTAACAAGAGATATTCCGTTTTCTTCTTTAAATCCAAAGTTTCTTTTAATATCAAATTTTCCCGTCTTCTCATTTCTCAATAGTATAACTGTCCTATCTAACTTCATCGTCTCCATAATAGTCTTTGTTGTGAGATCGGATAGCTCATCGACGTCCATTATCCTTGTCAGTTTTTCCCCTAACTTATTTAAAACTTCTTTTGAAGAATAGAAGCTATAATAAAGATAGCGAGAAGCAAACTTTTCAAAAAAATTAAAAATTGAATTAAAAAGAGTCGTGGCAACAAGCACAATAAAGATTATTTTATAAACTTCATGGAGATTTAGATATTCTGCTGCTATTGATAATAGATATCCTATTGTAAAGAGAGTGATAAATGTAGTAGCGTAAGTCAAAACTCTTCCGGTAGCAACAGTAATATCCATAAGCCGGTGCCTAAGTATAGAATAAGAAACAAAGCCGATCATTATAATAGTCGATGGAGGTCCAAACCAGACAAAGTCATAATTCCCAAGAAGAGGAAGTATTAGATTAAATGTAGCTCCAAAAGCAATAGAGAAAAAGCATCCTAAAAAAAGATACTTAAGTTGCATCCTCTCATTACCCTCAGAAATAAAATATTTCCTTCCCAGATTATACAAAGACCAACTCATCAGAAGAAAAAAGTATGCAGCAAAAAAGTAGAGTCCTGTGCCATTAACAATTTCCCACGGATCCAATAAAACCGTCTTTACCATAACTCCGGGGAAAATGATTATTATTGATACAAGAGAAAATAAAGCAATAATAATATAGTCCAATAGAGGTTTTTTATTTTTCTTATAGCTAATATTTTCCGGAAAGTTTAAAGAGAAATAAAAGAAGCTAAACGCAATTAAAATAGCGCTAAGATAACTCAATTTGGCCCAAAAAATACCGTCTTTAATGTCGGTAGCAATAAAACACATCGCGTTGGTAAATGACCAGAGGGAGACACTGACGATAATAGTTGCAAACCATGTTCCGGCAATAGAAGTTTTTCTTAAAAGAATAAAAAAAGCCAACAATAGGGCTATTGCTGTAATGAATAATAAAAGAAAAAATGAAAAATCCATGCTCTTTGTGTCTTATTTTCTTAAATAATACAATAAAAAATAAAAATAAAAAAGGGCCGAACTATTATTTCTCGTTCGGCCCGCTTGTAAACCAAGCATGAAGGTCTTCACTTTCTCTCCTAAATTTTTCTTCGATTTCCTTTGCATCCACAACTGCCGCAACAGTTGGGACATTTTTTTGAAAGTAAGTAACATTACCTACTTTCTTGAAAGGAAATACTAGCTGCAATTTTTTCAGGAAATTTTCCACAACAACAATGTAACCGTACCGAATACCTCTTTCTTTTGCAGAAAGATAGACATCCCTATACAGAAGCATTGTTGTATAGAGCCTGTAGTCCGGCCGGGGGGTATTTACCAAGACTCTGCTTATTTCAAGCGAATCTTCTTTGATTTTTTGATTCACAAGAGCTTTAAACTCTTCGTGAATCATGAAAGGGCCATCACCAGTAAATATAATTCTGGTATAGCCAATCATTTTGGCTGCCCCGTCGTTTTTTATAAATACCCCCACATGCTTGGAGTAGTTGTCATATGAGTCATAGTCCAACTCATACGGGTTGGGAACTAGCCACCCCAACTTATCCCCAAACACTTTGTAGCGCAGGCTAAATGCTTCTTCTTTCTCTTTTTCATTTAACTCACGTAACTCAAGCTCTTTTTCACAATTTACAATTCCATTGATAACGTCGCTTCCAAAAATCTTTTCTTCCATTTATCATAACCTCCTCTCTAGTAATGTAGATTGGTTATTCCATCAATGTGAATGTCTATGTTGCTTCCTACATAATGAAAAAAGAAAGATGGAATGACATAATACGATAAAAAAGCAACTATTACTACCATGCAAACTACCAATAAGATGTTTTTCATCTTCATAAACCTCCTTCATGTTGGTATATATTAAACACGTAAAAATACGTGATATTTTGGATAAAGAACTATACTTCTCTATACTTTATTTTATAGCACAATTTTTTATTTATTTCAACCCCAACTGCAGGGGTTGCACCCCTGCAGCTTGGGATCCCTCGACAGGCTCGGGATGACAGGAGTGGTGATGGGATCCCTCGACAGGCTCGGGATGACGGGAAGAGAGCACAGAACAATAGGAAGAGAGTGCAAATTGACAGAAAGAGAATTCGAGGATAGTGGAAAAATCTACGTATCTTACCTTCCCATTCCTTCATAGGTTATGCCTTCCTC
>PWII01000006.1 GCA_003561025.1 Candidatus Nealsoniibacteriota bacterium | reverse complement strand
TTGTAGCAGGCTTTAGTGGTCTTCTTGTTTACAAGAAAATTTTAGAAGTAAGAGGTGAAAAGATAAGAGGGTATAATAGAGGAATTGACTATTTTTTGCTTTCTTTTGGAATTTTGTGGTCTCTAGTAGGAATACGTATTCTTTTGGTTTGGCTCGGTTATCCTCATCTTGATAGGATGATGTGGCACTTTATTGTAGGACCATTAACATATTTTCATATTCTTCCACTCTTCTATTTTTATGGTTCTCTTTTTTTTAAAAAAAATATTTATCGAATTATATTTGTAAGTATATTTGGAATTACAACTTTTCTTGCAGTACTTGCTCTCTTTGTGTACGGATTTGAGCTTGCGGAGACGACTTACTGGGGAACAAAATACGACGCTAATGAGATAACTCACGCAATCTTTACTTACGGAATTTTTATACCCGCTCTTCTTTGTATATTTTTTGAGTTTTTCAACCGAATTAAGATATGGAAAAAAGAAAAGAGATTTATTGATAAACAACTCTTAGGAATTAATACGGCACTTCTTATCTATGCGCTGGTTGCTGTTTTTGATGGGCTTGCTATTGCAGGTGGATGGATGCTTCTTCTTGTTAGAATAGGAATTATGATATCCGCATTAGTTATCTATTTCTTTATAACGGAAGAAGATAATACGGAAGATTAATTAGCATAAATATGAATTTTTTTAAAAAAAAGGAGAAAAAAAATCTGAAAATAGGAATCTTTAGAAGACTTATAATGATGTCATTTATAACAACCGCACTCCCGGTACTGGTAGTGGGACTACTTGTTATTTTTTCTTATCAACAGGTAATAACTGACTTTTTGGGAAAGCAAGATGAGGAATTTTTAAAAAGGGCGGGAGATGATCTTTTTTTAGTTTTACAAAATGTTGGAATACAAGCAATACTTACACTTGTGATAGTTATTATCTTGTCACTTTTTGGAGCCATTATAATGGCGCGAAATCTTGTAAGGCCTCTCAAGAAACTTCTTCTAGCTGTTAAAAGAGTAAGCAAGGGCGATTTTAATTTTAAGGTAGATGTTAGCTCTGAAGATGAGATAGGAGAGCTTGCAGGAGAGCTTAATGAGATGATAAAAAGACTAAAAAATCAGTCTGACCTTGAAGATTATAAAAACGTTTTAGAGATAAGGGTGAGGGCAAAAACAAGAGAGCTTAAGGAATTAAATGAAGGACTAGAGGACAAGATTGAGGAAAGGACAAGAGAATTGCGAAAAAAGATAGAAGAGCTTGAGAAATTTCGATCCGTTACTGTTGGAAGAGAGTTGAAGATGGTAGATTTAAAGAAAAAAAATGAAGAATTACAGAAAAAGATAGAAAAAAAAGAGAGTTAATAGATTTTTAAAGTGATTTTTAAATATTAAATAATCTTAAAATTTATGTCTATTAAAAAAGAAGGTAAAAAGATAGGAAAAGTAGTTCACTATTTTAATGACATAGGTGTCGCTATATTAAAATTATCAGGATCGTTGGCTGTGGGTGAAAAGATTAGGGTGGTAGGCGGTGAAGATACTGATTTTACTGAGCAGGTAAAATCAATGGAATTTAATCATAAAAAGATAAAAAGAGCGAAAAAAGGGCAAGAAGTTGGAGTTAAAGTGAGCAAGAGGGCGAGAGAAGGATATATTGTTTATAAATTATAAGACACAATTGATTTGCTCTTTTATAAAAATATTATATAATATAGACACAAAAGAGGAGGGATTAATATGGTAGCGGTAAGATGTGCAAATTGCAAAAGAGCCGTTGATATTAAAACTTTTGTAATTAATCTCCACAGTGATGTCTGGAAGATAGGCGTCTGCCCGAAGTGCAGGGAGATAGCATTTCAAGAAAAGCAAAAGCAAGAAAATATTTATAGACCTCTCTAGAGAGGTTTTCTTTTAAAATATCTTCTTGATTATTTATTTTTTTTATAGTAATCTTAATTTAAGATAAAAAAATGTTTAAAAACACGACCAAAATTAAGAAAGTAAAATTTGCTGTGTTAGCTGTTTTTATTATTTTCTGGCTTTTTTTTATAATAGAGGGAGTCTTTTTTTGGAGCTGTGGTAAGAGCGTCGGGTTTAATTATGATGGTGAGAGAGTAGTATATAGAACCGTTCTTGGTGCCAACAACAGATGTTGGATGGATAGGAATTTGGGAGCGGAAAATGTCGCTTCTTCTCATAGTGATAGCAGTGCTCAGGGTGATCTTTTTAGGATTAGTCACAATGGGGAAATTAATGACCCTTGTCCCGATGGCTGGCGATTGCCAACAACCGGTGAATGGGATACTGAAATTCTTTCTTGGCGGTTAAGAAATATCACAGGCGCATTTGCATCACCTTTAAGAATAACAACAACAAGCTTTAAAGAGCCATCTTCGTATGATTCTATGATTAATGCCTTTATGAATGGGGCTGTCGCTTCTTATTGGACTGTTGGCCTCAATGAAGAAGAAGAGGAGACACCACTACTAATCTTTATGTCTTATGACTCTATAACGCTTACTGAAAATAGAGAAGAGACGCGTCCTGATGGCTCGTCAGTTAGATGTATAATGGAATAGTTTTGAAGTCTAATTAATAACTTCCGGGCTTATTTAAGACCGGATTTTTTATAAAAACAAAATAGAATGATTAATCAAGATGATTTTAAAAAAATAGATTTAAGGGTGGGGAGAGTGGTTGAAGCAAGAGAGATAGAAAAATCTGACAAACTTCTACTATTAAAAATTGATATCGGAGAAGAGACAAGACAAGTTTTGGCAGGGATTAGAAAGTATTATAAGCCAAATGAAATAATCGGTAAGAATGTTGTGGTTGTTATAAACCTAGAACCCAAAG
>PWII01000023.1 GCA_003561025.1 Candidatus Nealsoniibacteriota bacterium | reverse complement strand
CTTGTGCTTTATTCCTTGCTCTATATAAATCACTAATAAATCCTTCCGCTGTCCTCTCAACCGCAAGACGAGGTCTTCCTTCAGAGTATCCCGCAATCACCAAAATTACCAAAACCATTGTGATTACAAGAACAACCATCAATTCTATGAGAGTAAATCCTTCCTTTTTTTGTCTTTTTTTATAAAAGGGCATAATTAAGATAAAAATCTACTATCTTTTCACCATAAAAGTAGGCGATAAGTGTTCCAACAATAAGAAAGGGAGCAAAGGGAACTTGACTCTTTATCTTCTTTCTTTTTATTAAAATTAGTACTAACCCTATTATAGCACCTAATAAAAAAGAAATAAAAAGCCCTACAATAATATTGGGAAATCCTAAGAAGAGCCCCATAAAAATAACAAACTTTACATCTCCAAATCCCATTCCTTTTCCTTTTGTAAAGTAGAATAGCAGAAAGAAGAAGATAAATGAAAATAAAGCAGACAAAAACCCATAAAGCAGAATATTGTAATTTTTCTCTAAAAAAGATAAAAGAAAAAGATAAAAAAAAGAGATGCCGATAAGAGAAAAATTGGCAAAATCAGGAATAATATAGTGCTTTAAATCATATACAAAGATAAGAATTAAAAAAAAGAGAGCTATTAGCAAAAAAAATAACTCGATAGATAACCCCACCAAAAGAAAAGTGGACAAAAAGAAAACCCCTGTTAATAATTCTACAAGAGGGTACTCAATTGATATCTTTTTTTTGCAATATCTACACTTTCCAAAAAGAAAAATATAACTAAAGAGGGGAATTAGGTCTTTGTATGAGAGTTTGTGTTTGCATTTTGGACAATACGACCTTCCTTTTGGAGTTTCATTAATTGAAAGGCGATATATTATGCAATTTAGAAAAGAGCCAACGGCAATACCAAATAGAAGAATAAAAGCTTCTATTAGGAAATCATTCATAAATATCTTAAATGATAAATTTTAATTATCTTCTACACATTGATTTCCACTACAGACATATCCAAAAGAACAATCATTATTGTCACGACACTCCACGCAGACACTTCCAACACAATAAGGAGTCGCTCCTGAGCAGTCACCATCATTAGTACATCCAGTGGCTGTACCAACACCCTCGCAAACTATATCATTATCACAAGAATCTTTAATTGATGCAAAATCGCCCTCTACTGCGTTTCCCGTAGAGTCAGCACAAAACCCCATATCGGTATTTCTTACAAATTGAGAATAGGCACAATATTCGCTATAATCTCCTTCATCCGGGTCCGTGAAATTTATAACAAGCTCTCCTCCTGTATTTATTATCTGTTCTTTAACTCTTGTAAGAGTCATGCTGTCTGAATGAGTTCCCTCGTTCATATCATAAAGTTCTTTGTATCCGTTAGAAAAGCTATAACCTGCTTCGGCAAGCGACCTTACTTGCGCAATCTGTTGCTGAATAGTAACATCTCTTCCTCTATCTCTTGCTGATTGCAAAGAGACAAGAACAACAGAGGCGAGAATAGCGATAATCATAATTACCGTTAACACTTCTATAAGCGTAAAACCATCTTTTTTGCTCATATATTTAATTTATTTATTATTAATACTCTTATTTATTATAGTTTAATTATAAAAGCTTGCAATGGATTTATTGATTATGGTCACAATTGCGAGGCTCTCTTATTCCATCATAGTCAAGCCCCACAATCTCACAATTGACTCTCTCTTTTGTTATAACTATTTCCCCGCGATAATCTATACAAAATTTTTCACCGGGATTTGAAAAAAGAGGAGCCCACGCACAAAACTCACTATAATCTCCTTTTGGTTGTTCTCCTGCTGAAATGTCTTTTGGAAAATTAAAATTAAACTCTCTTCCTACACCCCTTATCCTGTCTCTTATCTCTTCAATTCTAGGATGCTTGCTTTCTCTCATGTCATAAAATTCTTTATATTCTTCTGTAGGGCTATACACTGTTTCTCCTATCGCAATAAGTTGCTCTAAGCTACTCGTAATAACTGCATCTCTCGTTCTATCTCTTGCTCTATTTATGGCAATAATAGAAACAGAAGAAATTAAAACAATAATAACAACAACCGCCATCAATTCTACAATGGTAAACCCTCCAACAGAAGTGCAATTATTTTCTTTGCTAATCATAATTATCTTTATTGTCTCTATATTATCTCTATACTGTTTTTATTATAAATTAATATCAAAAAACTACAACAAAAACTGCAGGGGTTTTAGCCCCTGCAGCTCTTTCTCTTGTAGGGGCTAAGCCCCTGCAGCTCTTTTTTTACTTCTATTTTAGATTATGGTGTTAAGTCAACACAAGCTATATTTCCAGTTGCACAATGTAACTCTTCATAATCATCTCCCGGAGATCTTTCATGATCTACACAAAAATAATCTTGTGCTTCCAGGTTTGCTACAGCACAATAAACTCCCTCATTACTATAAACATCGATACAATGATCTTTATTAGTTAATTTCTCTCCTTCCCCTGCTGTATCATCACAACCATATGCTAGTAAAAGTTTTTCTATTTCTTCGTTTTGGTCTGTTCCTCGTCCAACATTTTCATAACTTTGACTAATTGCATATTCCGTTTCCGCAAGAGTTCTAATTTGTGCTATTGCAGCTTTTAGATTAGAGTCTCTTGCTGCCTGACGAGCAGTATTTAGAGCAACTAAGACCACTGTCGCCAAAATTGCAATAATGGCGATAACTACCATCAACTCAATAAGCGTAAAACCTTTTTTGTTTTTAAACATATTTTTAGAAATTAATTAAGCGTCGACCTTTTTCTTTTTTTTATAATCTGCTATTTTCTAGCATTAACTTATTATATATTTGTCTAAAACTTATG
>PWII01000066.1 GCA_003561025.1 Candidatus Nealsoniibacteriota bacterium | reverse complement strand
TTGTTTACCTTTTCTCCTGAGTATATAATTTGTAATATGGTTCAGAAGTGGAACTTTTGTTTTCATAGAGGATTTGAAATAGGATTCAAATTCCTGCATTTCTTTATTTATGGGTGCTTTTATAGTGCTCAGACTGGCCATGAAACAATATTTGATGTAAAAATACTAATTAATAAAGAGATTATTCCGACAATCATAAATATAAGGGACAGCTGCATTCTGATAATTGTCATGTTTTAATATATGATGTATTTATATATTTGTATAGTAGTAAATTTATGTGGCAGGCCAATTAAATTAAAACTTATGAAACTGAGCGAACTAAATGTTGAACAACTCGATAAGGCTGCCAATATGCTCAAAGCAATTGCTCATCCCATGAGAATAGCTATTATCGGATTCCTTGAGGGGGGCAAAAAATTAACCGTTACACAAATCCATGAGTTGCTCGGGATAGAGCAGTCAACTACTTCCCATCACCTTGGCATTCTGAAAGACAAGGGTGTATTATCTTCGAAGAGAGAAGGCAAAAACACTTTTTATTTCCTTAAGCATAAGAATCTTACACAGATTGTTGATTGCCTCAACCAGTGTTGTGATTAATGAGAGCATGCACTTTCAGCACACATAGACCTGCTAACAGTTTACCTGGTTATAAAACCTTATGACAGGCTGACCAAAAACCGTCAAATCCTTTTTTTCCTGTTTGGATGTATGTATCATCGATCCCTCAAGGATCGAATTATAAATGGTTCTGTTATTAAGAATCTCAATTGCTTTTTCAAGATAGGGATCTCCTGTCAGGGAGGCTTCGATCCTTCCCCTCTGGTAATAATACCTGCTGGCAATTTCTTCTCTCAGAAGAGCCTTAATATCATCTTTATATGTTTCAAAGTCATTCTTTTTATCGTGCCTTATCCTCTCTTCAAGCTCTTTAAAGATATCACTGGAGAGATCGTAGTATTGTTCCTGCCTGGCTGTATTTAAAAGTTCTTTCAGCCTTGTTTCGGTTTGTGTATGATAATCAAAATTCTCTTTTTCGAGAAAATCTATAAAATCCCGGTATTCCTCATCACTTATTTTAAAGGAAGAAACGGGGGGAATTTCAGGATTACTGGCTGCGTATAGGGTAGCATAGTTAAAAATATGGTTACGGGTATAGAGGTTTATCACCACGGGACCCGGTCTTTCTTCTTCTATTACTATATCAGGCATTATGCCGCCTCCGTCGTATACTATCCTGCCACCTTCTGTTCTGAAATCATTGATCAGGGAATCGGGAGTATAGCCAATACCGCTATCATTTGAGAAATCCATGGCCTGAATACATCTGCCGCTGGGTGTGTAATATTTTGCGGTGGTTATTTTAAGCTGGGCATTGTAGCTAAGCTGGCGTGTAGTTTGTATAAGTCCCTTGCCAAATGTCCTTTGTCCTAAAACAACCCCCCTGTCGAGGTCCTGAAGGGCACCGGCAACAATTTCCGCAGCCGATGCAGAACTTCTTCCAACCAGGATAACCACCGGAATATCAGGATCAAGAGGATTGTTACGAGCCCTGTAAGTATGATCCCATTGTTTTAATTTTCCCCTGGTACTGACTATATCCTGACCTTTTTCAACAAAAAGGTTTGTAACATTTACCGCCTCCATAAGCAGTCCCCCCGGATTACCCCGTACATCAAGAATTACTGATTCAATACCATGTTTTCTTTTGAGGTCTTTCAGAGCATCCCTGACCTCCCGATGAGCATTTTCCGTAAAACCGTTGAACTGGATATATCCGATTTTGTCTGCAACAGTTCCATGCCAGGCTACATTGTCAATCTTAACTTCCTCCCTGGTTATCTCCTTGATTATTGGATCAGGTTCTCCATTGCGCTGAATAGTAATGCTGATTTTGCTTTGAGGCTGCCCCTTGAGCAATTCACTGATTTCATTCACCAGAAAGCCTTTTGTTGATTTACCATCAATGGCGATAATAATATCCCCGGCACGAAGATCCGATTTTTGAGCAGGAAAGTTTTCATAGGGTTCGATTATCATTACATATTCACCTATCTGGCGAATCAAAGCACCTATACCTCCGTATCTGCCCGTTGTCATCGTGGCATAATTCTCTTTCTCCGATTCAGGAATGTAGGAGGTATATGGATCAAGTCCCCTGAGAACTCCAGCTATCCCGCTTTCTATAAGTTTTTCCGGCTCAGTATCATCAACGTAAAACAGGCTTATCTCCCTTATCATTGAGAAAAAAATATCCATATTCCGTGCAAGCTGGAAATCCCTGTTTGCCGAAATATTCACAAAGCCGTATGTCAGCATTATAAAGCCTGACGCAGCTAACAAAATGATACCGTTATTTCTGATTCTTCTGGTGAATTTATACATGATTTCTTAAATTTGATTTCTGACCTGATTCTATAATTTCTGTATTGGTATTCAGAGTTTAATAATATATGGCGAATCAATGCAAAATTAATACTTTTTCTCCAACAGGGGAGTAATAAGAAAATAAGTACAAACAGAGTGGACTCACATGTATTGGTTTTACCGGCAATTTTGCATTAAATTTATACGTTAATAAAGTAACGATTTTAAATTAAATAAATACGTACGACCGGAAATCAGTTTACTGTAGTTTCAGACTGATTATTAACGAACAGTAAATTTTCAGTAATTTTGGTTTAAAACATTGATGACTTATGGTTGCATGTCAATCAAACCGTAGAGATTTTTGCCGGAACCTGGCATCTCTCTCTCTCGCCGGTATTCTGCCAATACCAGTTATGGCAGCGTGTTTTTCAGATCCCGCATCGCGAAACAGCAACAGATCCCCTGAAAATATGTCTGCAATCCGTGAAAGTTCCCCGGGTGATTTTGAACCCGGCTACCTGAA